>NZ_JABTYA010000305.1:0-390 GCF_013302945.1 Streptomyces sp. 8P21H-1
CTGTCGCTGCTCGCGCTCGACGAGCGTCCCCACCCCGACCACCCCGCCGTGCCGCGCGGCCTCGCCGCCGCCAAGGACCTGGTGCACGCCCTCTCCGGGACCGGGGCCCGGGTGTGGGCACTGACCCGCGGCGCCGTCTCGGTCGACAGCCGTGACCCGCTGACCTCGCCGGTGCAGGCCGAGACCTGGGGCTTCGGCCGCGCCGTCGCCCTCGAACTGCCCGACACCTGGGGCGGCCTGGCCGATCTGCCCGCCGAGCCCGACGCCCGGACCCTCGCCCGGCTGGCCGCCCTCCTCGGCGGCGACGAGGACCAGATCGCCGTACGGCCCTCCGGCGCGTACGCCCGACGACTGGCCCGTATGCCGCTCCCCGAGCCGTCCGCGGGCACC
>NZ_JABTYA010000305.1:497-1339 GCF_013302945.1 Streptomyces sp. 8P21H-1
CACCGCCGGCCCCGCGGACGCCACCGCCCCCGCGGACACCGGCGCCCAGTCCGGTGACGACGACGGGATCGGCGGCTGGGGCGCCCACGACACCGTCCTGATCACCGGCGGCACCGGCGCGCTCGGTGCCCACGTGGCCCGCTCGCTGGCCGCCTCCGGCGCCCGGCACCTGGTCCTCACCAGCCGCCGCGGCCCCGACGCCCCCGGCGTGCCCGAGCTGGTGGAGGAGCTGACCGGCCTCGGCACCCGGGTCACCGTCGCCGACTGCGACGTCGCCGACCGCGACCAGCTCGCCCGCCTCCTGGGCGGCCTCCCCGCCGGACTGCCCCTCACCGGCGTCGTGCACGCCGCCGGTGTCCTCGACGACGGCGTCCTCGACTCCCTCACCCTGGACCGCTTCGAGGCCGTCCTGCGCCCGAAGACCGCCGGCACCGCCCACCTGCACGAGCTGACCCGCGACCACCCGGTCACCCTGTTCGTGCTGTTCTCGTCGATCGTCGGCGTCCTCGGCAACGCCGGACAGGCCAACTACGCCGCCGCCAACGCCTACCTGGACGCCGTCGCCGAGCAGCGGCGCGCCGAGGGCCTGCCCGTCACCTCCGTGGCCTGGGGCCCGTGGGCCGACGCCGGCATGGCCACCGCGGACGTGCTCACCGACCGGATGAGCCACGACGGCCTGACTCCCATGGCCCCGGAGACCGCCGTCGCCGCGCTGCGCGCCGCCGTCGCCGAGGGCGCCCCGCACGCCACCGTCGTCGACGTGGACTGGCGCTCGTACGCCTCTGTGATGACGGCGGCCCGGCCCAGCCCGCTGGTCGGGGACCTGCCGGAGGTCCGCCGCG
>NZ_JABTYA010000306.1:0-2578 GCF_013302945.1 Streptomyces sp. 8P21H-1
CCCCGACGGCCGCGGCCCACCGGTCGCCCGCCAGCGCCCGTACGGCCGCCAGATCACCGCGTGCCCCGCCGAGATGGAGGTTGGTCAGCGGGGAGCGGCTGGTGCGGACCACGGCGTGCGTGGCCCTGCCGGCCACGACGACGACCCGCAGGTCGGCGGAGCGGCCGCCGAGCGAGGCCTTCGGCAGCCACCGCTCGACATGCAGCCCGTCGGGGGCCAGGGCGTCGACGATCGCGGCGATCTCCGCCTCCCGTGTGTAGCGGCGCACCCGCAGCGAGTTGTGGAGACGGCCGTCCCCGGTGCGCTCCACCGACGTCGTCGCGCGGATCCGGTCCGCGCCGCCGGTCTCGACGGCCAGGACACCCGAGGCGGACGAACCGTGGGCGAGTTTGACGAAGACGCGCCGCATGCCCGCCGCCGCCATGACCTCCCGCACGTCCGCCCACCCCCGGACCGGTGTGCGGGCGCCGGACGTGGGGGACGGCGGCACCGGCACGTCCGCGCGCGCGAGCCGTTCGTGGCACAGCCGTTTGTCGAACATCACGGCCAGGTCGGCCGGGTCGTCGAGCCGCCGCCCGCCGCGCAACGACGCCACGCCCGCCAGGAACCGCGCGTACCAGCGTGCGGAACCCTCCACCCGCGTCGGCTCGTCCACGCCGCGCAGCAGGGCGTCCACGGCCGGGTCCTCGCCGGGGGAGTCGAGACGGACCAGCTCGTCGTCGGCGAAGTCGTGCCCGCCGTCGCGCAGCACGTCGAGCCACTCGACGACCCGGGGCGTGCCGTGGCCGGCGGCCACGGCGGCCGCCGTGAACAGGCTCACCCTGCGGTTGTCCCCGTTGGCGACGACCACCCACTTCGGCGGTGCGTCCGCCGGTCCGGTACGGCGCATGCCGCTGCCCTTCCTCGTCCGGTCCGCGCGGCGCGCTACTCGCCCACCGCCACGAACCGCCAGACCTCGCCGTCGCCGTCCTCGTCGTCCTCGGCGTCGTCCCGGTCCGTGTCGACCTCCACACCGGCGGGCTCCAGCGTCTCCAGCAGCCGGGTGCGCAGGGCCTCGCTGAGGTAGTTGTGGTGCAGGTCGAGCTTCCTGAGGTGCGTCAGCGGCTGACCGGTCAGCAGCGCCGTCGCACCGTCGTCGGTGAGCACCCCCATGGAGACGTCGAGCTCCTCCAGGCGCGCCACCACGGGGGCGGACGCGAGGGCCGCGCAGATCGCGTCCTGGATCTCGCTGTTGCGCAGGGCCAGCCGCTTGAGCGAGGGCAGCCTGGTGCCGGCGAAGAAGGGTTCGAGGTCGGCGACATCGGCGTCGCCGCCGTACTCGGACGTGCCCAGCCACAGGTCGAGGTCGACGAGGGCGGGCAGGTCGCTGGCGGCGATGGAGCGCACCGCCTCGGCGGGCATGCCGCCGGTCTCGACCCTGAGCCTGCGCAGCCGCTCGTGGCGGAACACGGGAACGACGAGCTGGTTGCCGCCGCGGACGCCGAACTCCTCCAGGTCGGGAAAGGCGCCGAGGAGCGGAGCCATGTCGCCCTGGGTGATCCAGGAGATCTCGGCCTCCTCCATCACGATGTCGCCGACGAACAGGGCGCGCAGGGCGGGCAGCCGGTCGCGGGCCGCCACCAGCGCGCCGACCACCTCGTCCGGGGCGTTCTCGTACACATCGCTCCACGCCCCGACGATCAGGGCCCGCACCCGGGTGGTGTCGACGGCCGCCAGGAAGCGGGCGAAGGCCTCCTCCCACTGCTCCTGGGCGTCGTAGGAGTCCACCGCGACGCGCCAGGCCACGGACTCGGGCGACGGGAGCGAGGACGGGTCGGGCACCGGGTCGTCGACGCCCGGGAAGCCGAAGGCCGGCAGACCGTGGAATTCCTTGAGGTGGCCACCGATGGTCATGGGCGCCCGCTCCTTCGTACTGAGGCCGGTGAATCGGCAGTCGTGGGTCCTGATCCCGGCGCGCGCCGACCGCGTCCGGACAACGGAGTTCTACCAAGCCGCACCGACAGCGCCGCCGACAGGGGCCCCTCCCGCGCCCGCCGCCGGGCTGCCGGCCCCGGACCGGAGCGGGCGCCCCGCACCCGTCACGGGCCGGGTGACCTGCGGACGAGCGGGATTGTCAGTGCCTGCCCCTACGGTCCTCCCCATGGCACACGGAGTGCCGCAACGGGAGGAGACCCATGTACCGGCAAGGAGACGTCCTGATCGTGGGACTGGCCGAGGGCGCGGTGCCGGAGCACGCGGCCGGCGCGGCGTCCGAACCGCGCGACGGCCGCGGCAGGCTCGTCCTGGCGCTCGGCGAAGTCACCGGCCACGCCCACGCGGTGGTCGGTCCGGGACGGCTGATCCGCGAGGCGGGCCTGTTCGGGCCGATGCTGCTGCACGTGCCCGACGGAGCCCGCGTCGTGCACGAGGAGCACGCGGCGATCTCCCTCCCCAAGGGCTGGTACCGGGTGATCCGGCAGCGGGAGTACGTGCCGGGCTCGGTGCGCGTGGTCGCCGACTGACGGGACGCACCTCCGCACCGCCCGCCCGCGAGCCGGGGCGCGGGCGGACGACGCGGACACGGCACCGGGGCACGGCC
>NZ_JABTYA010000029.1:0-2469 GCF_013302945.1 Streptomyces sp. 8P21H-1
ACCGCCACCGAACGGCCGAGGCCACGCCGGAGCCTTCGCGGGGCGGCCGCGGGATCCCCCGGCCGCCCCGCGGGCGGATCACCTGACCCGGCCGTACCAGACGCTCTTCGTCCAGATCTTCTGGAGCTTCACCACGTCCCCGCTCTTCGGGGAGTGCCAGATCCGTCCCTTTCCGGCGTAGATGCCGACGTGGTAGACGTTCCGGCCCGAGTGGAAGAAGACCAGGTCCCCCTGCTTCCGCTTCGAGGCGGAGATGTGGTTCGTCTTGTTGTACTGGGCCGCGGCCGTGCGAGGCAGGCTCTTGCCCGCCTTCTTGAACGAGTACAGCGTGAGGCCGGAGCAGTCGAAGCGCTTGGGCCCCGCGGCTCCGTACTTGTACGGGGAGCCCTTTTTGGAGGCCGCCACCTGGAGCGCCTTCGTCGCGGGAGTGGCCGCTTCCGCGTCGGACGCGAAGCCCGGGGCCACGAGACCACCGCCGACCGCGGCGATGGTGAGGGCCGATGCGGTGCCGGCCCTGCTGAACAGCGACGGGACACGATTGAGCGCAGTCATGCGCAACCCTTCGTCAGCCGCCTGTGAAGGATGACCTGTCGGATTCGGGCTGGCGAAGTTGCCCGGCCGCTGTCGCGGCTTCACCCCAAGGACCACTCGGATCTCTCCGGCGGCCCGTCGTGCCTGGGTCCTCCACTCCTGCCGATCCACTTCTGTCGACCGGTCATCCGGGCAGCGGCAGGACTCGGCGTCCGCCCGGATCGCCCCGCCGCTTGTGGCGGGGGCTTGTCGTCGAAAGGGATCTTGACGCACTCATGTCCCAAAAGCCGAGCGGAATCGGCGATTTGTGGGCTTACTCACCACTCACCCGTTCGGGTGGACAGCCCTTTCCACGGGTGGGTGACAGGACGGCCGAGGGCCCTCGCACCAGCGCTTGAATGATGCATTCCGCCCCGGATGTACGCATGTTGCGCAACTGCCGGGGGCTCGAAAACCGAGCCGTGGCTACGCTGTCCGGGGGTATTCCGTCCAGTTCTTTCCGGGCCCGGCGCGGACACCTCGTCACCTCTCCGAGTGACATCGGGTGGACGGGCGTACGTCAGGTGTCGGAGCCGGGCGGCAGGGCGACCCTGCCCGCCCGCCGCTCGCCGTCCAGGACGCGCAGCGCCCGGGCCAGGGTCGGCGCGTGCACCTCGTGTTCGCCCCGCTGGTGCATCAGGGCCAGCGCGTCGCGCAGCGCGGCGGCCCGGCCGACCAGCGCCTGGGCCGCGCGCAGTCCGCGGTAGGTGTCGCCGCAGTGGGCCGGGTTGATCCGGCCGAGCAGGTCGACCACCTCCAGGTAACGGTCGATCAGCTCGGCCTCGGCCCGGGTCAGTGCCGGCAGCGGGGGCAACTCGGGCGGCTGCATCGGCGGTTCACCTCGTCCCGGAGGTGCCGGGGACCGCCCCGCGGTCCGGGACGATCCGGTCGACCAGCCCGTACGCCAGCGCGGCCCGGGCGTCCAGGGTCCTGTCCCGCTCGATGTCCGCCGCGATCCGCTCCCGGTCCTGCCCGGTGTGCCGGGCGAGCATCTCCTCCAGCCGGGCGCGGGTGCGCGTCAGTTCGCCGGCGCGGCGGGCCAGGTCGGACACCTGTCCCCGGACGGCCTCGGGGAGCGAGGGCTGCCGGATCAGCACGTGGGCCCCGGGCAGTGCGTACCGCTTGCCCGGCGCGCCGGCCGCCAGCAGCACGGCCGCGACCGACGCGGCCCGTCCCAGGCAGACGGTCCGCACCTCGCAGCCGATGAACCGCATCGTGTCGTAGACGGCCGTCATCGCGGCGAAGGAGCCGCCGGGGGAGTTGATGCAGAGCGAGACGTCCCGGTCGGGCGCCTCGTGTTCGAGGTGCAGGAGCCGGGCCGTCACCTCGTTCGCGGACGCGTCGTCGATCGGCGTCCCGAGGAGGACGGTCCGCTCCTCCAGGAGCTGGGCGTACGGGTCCGTGAACCGCGGCAGACCGTGGCGGGCGGACGGTCGGGTCATGACACACGCCTCCTCCGGGAGAGGTCCTGTAAAAAATGTACAGGACGTACATGACGTTATGATGGGGAGCATGGCCTACGAGATTCCGGTGACGCAAGCCAGGGCTGAGCTCGCCGACCTGATCAACCGTGTGGTGTACGGGGCCGAGCGTGTCGTCGTGACGCGGCACGGCAAGCCCCTCGTCGCCCTCGTCTCCGCGGCCGACCTGGAGCGACTCGAGAAACTCGACGCGGTCGGGGACGAGCAGGTGATCAGCTCGGTGTCCGGGGTCCACGAGGTCGCGTCCGCTCCCCGCGAACGCCGGCGGTTCGGGATCGCGGCGGAGCACAGGGGGCCGGGCGCGTCGTAGGGCGGCGCCCCCGGGCACCTGGGGGCGCGGGGAACTGCGCGCTCGGCCACGACGGCGCCGCACCCGACGACAGGGCGCAGGCACCCGGAAACGGCCGTGCGCCCTCCG
>NZ_JABTYA010000307.1:0-247 GCF_013302945.1 Streptomyces sp. 8P21H-1
CCGGTCGACACGGCCGGCGAGTTCGCCGTAGCCGACGGGGCCGTCGGCGGTCAGCAGCGCGGGGGAGCGCGGGGTGCGCGCGGCGTGCGCGCGGATGTCGTCGACGAACGTCGCCCGTGCGGGGGCGCTCATACCGGCTCCCCGGGGACGGCACCACGGTCGACGGCACCACGGTCGACGGCATCGCGGTCGACGGCATCGCGGTCGACGGCGACGAGGCGGAGTTCGGAGGTGTAGCGGTGGCCCT
>NZ_JABTYA010000307.1:365-1533 GCF_013302945.1 Streptomyces sp. 8P21H-1
GACGACGGTGGAGTCGATGGTGATCCGCGGCGAGTGGTCGCCGTCCGGGCGCAGCGTGAAGCGGTCCATCACGCGGTCGGTGAGCGCGTGGCAGAACACGTCCAGCAGGTCGAAGACCGAGCCGTCGGGCAGCACGGCCGAGAGCCGGCCCGCCCGCTCCTCCACCCGCACCTCGCCGGAGCGCACGGTACGCGGACGGTGCGGGTCGGCGCTGTGGTCGGTGAGGGCGACGTAGTGGTCCTGCGGCCGCTCCAGGGACTGCCTGCTGCGCGCGGACCACTTGAGCGGGAGCTCCTTGGGCAGCATGGGCAGCAGCCGCGGGCCGGGGAAGTCCCGGGTGGTCTCGTCGACCAGCTGCCCGCGGTCGGGGTGCTGGTGGACGAAGAGCGACTGGGCCAGGGTGTTCATGGCGACGTGCAGCTCACCGATGACGAGCTGGAACTCGCCGCGTCCGACGGCTTCCAGGTCCTCCGCGACGAGCATCAGGTCGGGGCTGACGTACCGGCTCAGCGACCAGCCGCGCCCGTCCTGCGGGAACGCCTCGCGCACCTGCCCGGCGATGGCGGCGCTGGACAGCGAGACCCGCCGGGCGCCGGGCGGCGCGGCGATGATCCGCCCCCAGCGCTCGCGCAGCTCGGCCTGGATGCGCTCGATCTCGGCGAAGGACTCCGGGTGCGGGGCCGGCAGGCAGGCGAACCAGAGCGAGCCGAGGTCGACCTGCCCGTGCCGCTCGCGCAGTTCGCGGTAGACCTCGTGGATGCGTGCGCCGACGGCCTCCGCGTACCGGTCGGTCATCCAGCGGGCGGCGGTCAGGCACAGCTCCAGCGGGACGAGCTGCGCCAGGACGGCGGTGCCCACCGTCGCCGTGGCGGACCGGCGGCAGTCGGCGTACACCAGCGCGCGGTTGGGCGCGGTGCGGGCCCCCTTCTCGCGGACCGCCGAGACCTCGGTGAGCTCGGCGAAGCTCGCCTCCAGGGCGGCGAGCGCGGCGGTCAGCTCCTCGGGGTCGGTACCGGCCCGCTCGACCCGGTCGCGGCCGGTCTCCAGCACCGCGAGCCCGGCCAGGGCGGGCTCGCGCACCGCCGGGTCGCCGATGCGCTCCAGCAGGGTGCGCAGCTCCCGCTCGGGGTAGGTGCCCGCGGGCACCTCCAGCCGCCAGCTGACCAGC
>NZ_JABTYA010000308.1:0-1287 GCF_013302945.1 Streptomyces sp. 8P21H-1
GACGCGCGGACCCGCGACGCGGCGAAGCAGGCGCTGCGCCGGCTCAGCGCGGGCGGCGGCACCGCGATCGGCACCTGGCTGCGGCTGGCCGACCGCCTGCTCTCCTCGGCGGACGTCGCCATCCGGCACGGCATCGTGCTCACCGACGGCCGCAACGAACACGAGTCGCCCGAGGATCTGAAGGCAGCCCTGGACGCCTGCGCGGGCCGCTTCACCTGCGACGCGCGGGGCGTCGGCACGGACTGGGAAGTGAAAGAAGTCACGTCCGTCGCGTCCGCGCTGCTCGGCACCGCCGACATCGTGGCCGATCCGGCGGGCCTGGCCGCCGACTTCACGCAGATGATGGAGGCGGCCATGGGCAAGGAGGTCGCGGACGTCGCGCTGCGGCTGTGGACCCCGGTCGGCACTTCCATCAAGTTCGTCAAACAGGTCGCGCCGACGGTCGAGCAGCTGACCGACCGCCGTGTCGAGGCGGGCCCGCGCGCCGGTGACTATCCCACCGGTTCCTGGGGCGACGAGTCCCGCGACTACCACGTGTGCGTCGAGGTGCCCGAGGCCGGACTCGGCCAGGAGATGCTGGCCGCCCGGGTCTCCCTGGTGGTCCCGCAGGGCGACGGCACCGTCCACAACCTGGGCGCGCAGGGGCTCGTACGGGCCGTGTGGACCGACGACATGGCGGCCTCGACGTCGATCAACCCGCAAGTGGCGCATTACACAGGTCAGGCCGAACTGGCCCAGGTCATCCAGCAGGGTCTGGATGCCCGCAAAGCGGGGGACGACGACGGTGCGACGGCCAAACTGGGCCGCGCGGTCCAGCTCGCCAGTGCCTCGGGAAACGCGGATACGGCGAAACTGCTTGCGAAGGTGGTGGACGTGGTCGATGCCGCGGCGGGTACTGTGCGATTGAAGGCGAAGGTCGCGGAGGCCGACGAGATGACTCTCGAGACACGGTCCACCAAAACCGTTCGCGTGAAGAAGTAGCAGAAGCAGCAGAACAGAAGCAGAAGACAGCAGAGCAGCAACAGCGCAGAAGCAGAGCAGTACGCGCACGGCAACGCACGTCTTGTGCACGTCTTACGGTCCTTCGTGGCCGGAACAGGAGAGGGGGAAGCGCCGACATGCCGACCTGCCCGAACGGACACCAGTCGGGTTCCGACGACTGGTGCGAGGTCTGCGGTCACCGCATGGCCGGTGCCGTGCCCCCGCCGCCTCCGCCGCCGCCCCCGGCGGCCGGTTACGGCTACCCGCCCCCCGGTTCGCCCCCGCCGCCCGGCCCGGGCGGACGCC
>NZ_JABTYA010000309.1:0-566 GCF_013302945.1 Streptomyces sp. 8P21H-1
CCGTGGCCGCCGGCTACGCCTCGGGGCGGATCTGCGGCGAGCTGCTGCCGGTCGCCTCGCCCGCCGTGGGCGCGTTCGCCGGACTGGGGCTGGCCGTGACCGCCCCGCACATCGATCCGGGCAGTCAGGCGACCTCGCCGCTGGGGCAGACCGGGTCGACGGCCGCGCTGCTGGCCCTTTCCGCGGGGGCCGCGTGCTGTGCGGCCTGGGCGGCGCGGCCGCCGGGGCCGCGGTTCTGTCTGCGGCTGCTGGCGGCCGGTGTCGCGGTCGCCGCGGCCGTCCTGGGATCGACCCCGGGTCTCGTGGCCTGTCTGGGGGTGCTGCTCTGCTCGCTCGCCGCGGACCGGGTGCGCCGCCGGGCCGTGGGGCTCGGCGGGCTGACGCTCGCCGTGGCCCTGGTGACCGGGGCGACCTGGGCGATCGCGGAGGACGCGCTGCCGGACGGTCCGACCTCGTCCCTGGAGGGCCAGCTCACCCGGCACCGGGTGCTGCTGTGGCGCGACGCGCTCGACATGGCGGGCCGGGAGCCGGGCCTGGGCGCCGGACCGGGCCGCTTCGCGGAACTG
>NZ_JABTYA010000310.1:0-1496 GCF_013302945.1 Streptomyces sp. 8P21H-1
CCGCCGGTCGACCCCGCGGGCTCAGCGGGGCCCGGGCCTGCCCCGCAGGCCTAGCGGGGCCCGGGCCGGTCCGTGTCCCCCATGCTCATCAGGCCCCGCAGACCGTCCTGCAACACCTCCGCGGGCATCGTGCCGAACAGGGCCTGCTGCGCGGCGAACCCCTGCGCGGCGGCGATCAGCGTCCGCGCGACATGCTCCGCGGGGACGTCCGCGCGCATCACCCCGGCTTCCTGATACCCCTCGACGACCGCCACCCATGCCTCCCGCACCGCGACGAAGCCCTCCCGCAGCACCGCCGCCAGCTCACCGTCGCGAAGGGTCTCGGTCCAGACCTGGACCATCAGCCGGGGAAAGGACTCCTCCCCCTCCCAGGACAGACCGTGCTTCCCCGTGCCCCCCAGGCCCAGCACCTGCGTCATGACCCGGGTCACGAGCACGTCGGGCATCGGCGGCGGGGACTGCCGGGCGACTTCCTCGAAGGCTTCGCGGATCCCTCCGAGCACCTCGGTGACGATGGCGCCGATCAGCTCGTCCTTGCCGCTGAAGTACCGGTAGACGGCCCCAGCGGAGAGGTTCACCTCCTTCAGCACGTCCTGCATCGACGTCGCGTGGAACCCGTTGCGGGCGAAGCAGCGGGCCGCGCCGTCGAGGATCTGGCGACGGCGGGCGTCGAGGTGTTCCTGGGATACACGGGCCATGCACGAAACCTAAAACGAACATTCCTTCTTGACAAGGCGGGACACCGGCGGGACAGTGGGCCTGTCACTAAAACGAACGATCCTTCTTTTTACGCACCCGGTCCGGCCGGGGACCGGGACCCTGCCCGGGGCCCGGCCGAAAGCCCGAACACCACCCCGATCCGCATCGAGGGAAGAAGCATGTCCACCGCCCCCGCCACCCCCACGCCCCCCGCGACCGCACCCGAGCAGCCGGTCCCGGACCGCTCACCGTCAACAGCGACGGCTCCGGCTCCGGCTCCGAGGCAGCAGCACCCGTCCCCGCCGAACCGCCGCACCGTCATGGCCGTGGTGCTGCTGGTGCCGGTCCTCGCGGCTCTCGCCCTGTGGGCCTTCGCCTGGCCCGCGGCCCGTACCGCGCCCCATGAGCTGCCGCTCGGCGTGGCGGGTCCGGCGACCGCGGCCGCCCAGGTGCAACAGCGGCTCGAAGCCCATGAGGGTGCCTTCGAGATCCACCGCTACGAGGACGGGGCCGCCGCCCGCGACGCCATCGAGGACCGGACCGTGTACGGAGCGGTCGTCGTCACCGGGCGGGGAACCGAGCTGCTCACCGCCTCGGCGGCGAGCCCGCTCGTGGCGCAGTCGCTCCAGCAGGCCGTGGCGCGACAGGCCGGCGGCACCGAGGTGCCGACCGTGGACGTCGTACCGCTGCCTCCGGAGGACCCGCGCGGCTCGGTCCTGGCGTCGAGCGTGCTGCCGATGACGCTGGCGGGCATCGCCGCGGGGGCCGCGGTGACGCTGCTGGGGTTGCGCGGCGGG
>NZ_JABTYA010000311.1:0-253 GCF_013302945.1 Streptomyces sp. 8P21H-1
CGGCCCGGCTCCGGCGGCGAGGAGCGCGGGAACCGCCCGGCGCAGCGGTGGACGGGGCTCGCCTCGGCCTGCCGCGACCACCGCGACGGCAAGGACCTCGACCCGGGGCGCAGACGCACCCTGGAGGACGCGGCGCACGGGGCCGGGCAGGTGCGGAAGTACTGCGAGGGCGTCCTCGGGAACCGGGACCACCGCGGCAACACGGACCAAGGCGGCAACGGCAAGGACGGCAACGGCAAGGACGGCAACGGCA
>NZ_JABTYA010000311.1:313-4989 GCF_013302945.1 Streptomyces sp. 8P21H-1
GCAGCAACGGCAGGAGCGGTGACGAAGACGGTGGCCGCGACGGTCGTGACGGCCGCGACGGCGGCCATCACGGTGGCGGCCAGGACCGCGACGCCGGCTCCGGCTCCGGAACCGGAACCGGCAGTGGCAGTGGCGGGAACGGCGGCGGCGGGAACGCCGGCGGTCGTGGTCACGCCGGGCCGGGCGCCTTCCGGAACGGCGAGGGCGCGGCCGGCCGCGGCGACGCCGCCCCCTCGGCGTCCTCGTCGCACGTCTGACCTGCTGGTTCGTTCCCCTTACACGTTTCCATCGCCCCGGTGTGACATTTTCGGCCGCCCCGGCGCAGTAGTAGGTGAGCCGACTGGTCATCGGCTGCCGCACGAGCCGGGGTTCCCCCCGTACCCACGGCTCAGTGCACACAGGCGCGGGCGGGACTCGTTCCCCCGGTCCCGCCCGCGCCTTCCCACCTTCCGCGCCGCCGGGTCCTCACCAGTAGATGACGACCTTGTCGCCGTTCCTCACCTGCGAGAACAGCGCGGCGATCTTCGTCTCGTCCCGTACGTTCACGCAGCCGTGCGAACCGCCGTAGTAGCCCGTCGCCGCGAAGTTCTCGGAGTAGTGGACCGCCTGGCCGCCGCTGAAGAACATCGCGTACGGCATGGGCGAGTCGTAGATCGTCGACACGTGGTGGCGCGACTTGAAGTAGACGGTGAAGACACCTTCGCGGGTGGGCGTGTACTGCGAGCCGAAGCGCACCTCCGTCGTGGAGAGCGTACGGCCGTCGATCATCCAGCGCAGGGTGCGGCTGGTCTTGCTGATGCACAGCACCCGGCCCGTCATGCAGCGCGGGTCCGGTGCCGCGGCGGGCTGGCCGCCCGACGCGTACAGGTCCCACTTGCCCGGCTCGTGCGTCATCCCCAGCAGCCGCTGCCAGGTCACCGAGTCCGTCGTCCCGGTCATCGGCAGGCCCCGCTTGCGCTGGAAGCCCCGTACGGCTTCGGTCGTCGCGGTGTCGTACGTGCCCGTCGGCCCCTCGTAGAGCCACAGGACCTCGCGCAGCCGGGCCTGCAACTCCCGTACCTCCCCGCCCCGGTCGCCCGGTGACCAGAGGACCTTCGGCGCGGGCTGCCCGGCGGGGACCCGGGGCCTCGCGTCGTCGGCGGAGCGGTCGGCCGGGGCCGGCGCACCGGCCGTCGGCCCGCCCGGCGCCGGTGTGCCCGTCACCGGCTTGCCCGTCTTCGGGTCGACGGTCTGGACGGTGCACCCGCTCGCCGCTGCGAGCACGGCCGCCGCCGTGACCGCCACCGCCGCCGCCGAGACCGAACCCCACCTGCCCGTTGTACGCATCCGAACCCCTCGCTGCTCACCGGACCGGATCCCGCTGTGCGGTCGACGACATCGACAATGCGCTCTGGTGCCACCTGAGATGGTGCCCCGCGTGCCCGATCCGGAACTAGGGGGCGTCGGGTCGTACCCGGGTGCGACACTGCCTCTCATGCTTGGTGTGACCGATCTCCCCACCTATCTCGTGGGACTTGTGCTGATTGTGCTGCTGCCGGGGCCGAACTCGCTCTACGTGCTGTCCGTGGCCGCGCGGCGAGGGGTCCGCAACGGCTATCGGGCCGCCGCCGGCGTCTGGTGCGGCGACGCCGTGCTGATGACGCTCTCGGCTGCCGGTGTCGCGTCGTTGCTGCAGGCCAACGCGCTGCTGTTCTCGATCGTGAAGTACGCGGGCGCCGGATATCTGAGCTGGCTGGCGTTCGGGATGCTGCGGGCCGCGTGGGCGATGTGGCGGACGCGGCGGGAGCGGAGGGGGGCCGAGGAGGCCGCCCCGCCGGTCACCGAGGAGCGGCCCTACCGGCGGGCGCTCGTCATCAGCCTGTTCAACCCGAAGGCGATCCTGTTCTTCGTCGCCTTCTTCGTTCAGTTCGTGGACCCGGCGTACGCGTATCCGGCCGTCTCCTTCGTCGTACTGGGCGCCTTCGCGCAGCTGGCGAGCTTCCTCTACCTCAGCGCGCTGATATTCGGCGGGACGAGGCTCGCGGCGGCCTTCCGGCAGCGCAGGCGGCTCTCCGCGGGAGCCACCTCCGCCGCCGGCGCGCTCTTCCTGGGCTTCGCCGTCAAGCTGTCCCTGGCCAGCTCCGTCTAGGAGAGGCGGGAGGGGCGGGAGGGGCGGGAAGGGCTGGAAAAGGCGGGGCGGGACTCCGGGGCAAGGCCCACGAGCGCCGCGTACTCCTCCAGTCCCCGTGCCGGTTCCTGTGCCGGTTCACGTGCCGGTCCCCGTGCCGACTCGCCCGCCCAGCCCACGTGGCCGTCGGGGCGGATCAGGAACACGCCGGTCCCGTACGCCTCGTACGCGGGGATGCGGACCGTGCGGACACCGGGGAGGTCCGGCAGGCGGGTGTCCGTGCCGACCGCGAGCAGCGTCCAGTGCGGACCCCGGAAGGCGTCGAAGAGGCGGACCCCGCCCTGGACGCCGTCCGGTGCGCGGTCGCCCGCGTGCAAGGCGTCCTCGGGCAGCTCCGCGCGGGTCTCGACCGCGAGCGCCGAACCCCGGTATCCGAGGCCGAGCTGCTGGGTGGCCGCGCCGCGCCGGACCTCGCCGCGGTGGACGCCGGTGGACAGGCCCAGCATCTGCGCGGCGACGGGACGCCGTTCCTCCTCGTACGAGTCGAGGAGGGCGGCCGGGGCGCCGCGGCGCAGTACGGCCGCGAGTTTCCAGCCCAGGTTGTAGGCGTCCTGGACGCTGGTGTTGAGGCCCTGGCCGCCCGCGGGCGAGTGGACGTGCGCCGCGTCGCCCGCCAGGAGGACCCGGCCCTGCCGGAAGCGGTCCGCCAGCGCGGCGCGCGGCCGGAAGACGGAGGCCCAGCGGACCTCGGTCACGTCGTCCGGGGCGAGGTGCGTCCGGGTGGCGACCAGGGTGCGGATGCCGGCGGGGGACAGGTCGGGCTCGGTGGAGGCGTCCGCGAAGCCCGCCATCAGCTGGAAGTCCTCGGTGTGCGGCAGGGGGCAGAGCGCCAGGATGTCTCCCTTGCCCTCGGCGGGCGGGAAGAAGTGCCAGTTGTCGCGGTCGAGCCCGGTGACCCGGACGTCCGCGACGAGGGCGGGCGCCGGGTCGACCGTCTCACCCGTCATGCCGACACCGAGTGCGCGGCGCACGGCCGAGCGGCCGCCGTCCGCGGCGACGGCGTAGCGGGCGCGCACGGGGGCGCCGGAGGCGAAGTCCGCCGTCACGCCGTCGGTGTCCTGGACCAGGCCCACCAGTTCCCGGCCGAAGGCGATGCTCCCGCCCAGCTCCTCCAGGCGTGCGCGCAGGATCTCCTGGGTGCGCCACTGCGGCACCATCCAGGCGTCGCCCGCGTACGGCTCGGCCTCCGTCGGCTCGGTCTCGTCGAACATCCGGTGCTCGCCCTGCCGCCGTCCGTCCCGCCAGATCATCCCGACGGGGTACCGGCCGCCTCCCGCCCGGATCGCGTCCAGCACGCCGAGGTCGTCGAAGACCTCCAGGGTGCGGGGCTGTATCCCCTTGCCCCGTGAGCCGGGGAAGAGGGCGGCGGCCTGCTCCACGACGAGCGCGCGCACGCCGTGCCGGGCGAGGTCGAGCGCGAGTGCGAGGCCGGTGGGCCCGGCACCGACGACCAGGACGTCGGTGGACATCTCCTTAACATCGTTAAGTTCCATGGAGTGAGGGTGTCCTTAACGGTGTTAAGTTGTCAAGGGGGAGCCGCCGGATAGGGTGCGACCGTGGCTGTGGGGAAGATCGACCGAGCGCTGGTGGCCGACACGGCGCTGCGTCTGCTGAACGACGTCGGCCTCGACGGGCTGAGCCTGCGCGCCATCGCCAAGGAGCTGGACGTCAAGGCGCCCGCGCTCTACTGGCACTTCAAGGACAAGCAGGCGCTGCTGGACGAGATGGCGACGGAGATGTTCCGGCGGATGATCGCCGGTACGCGGATCCCGCCCGGCGCGCGGTGGCGCGAGCGGCTCCTCCTCACGAGCCGCAGCCTGCGCGCGGCGCTGCTCGGCTACCGGGACGGGGCCAAGGTCTTCAGCGGCTCCCGGTTCACCGAGACCGTGCACGCGGCGCAGATGGAGGAGAACCTGCGCGCCTTCGTGGACGCGGGGTTCACGCTCCGCCAGGCGGTGCGTGCCACCAACACCGCGTACCTGTTCACGCTGGGCTTCGTCACGGAGGAGCAGGGCGTCCACCCCCTGCCGGGGGAGCGCCGCGAGGGCTACGACGTGGCGGCCCGTGCCGAGCTGCTGGCGGGCTTCCCCCTGGCGGCGGCGGCGGGCGAGGCGATCTTCGAAGGCTACGACGAGGCCTTCGAGGAGGGCCTCGCGCTACTGCTGAGGGGAATCGAGGCGCAGAGTGGAATCAGCTGAACGACCCCGTCCGGCGAGCGGGTCGTCCGCCGGACCGGAACCGGACGGAACCGCAGCGTCCGAGGACCGGCCCGACGCAGTGCGGGCCGGTGCCGGCCGGACCGATGCCGGGAGCCTGACCCAAGCAGAAGCAGAAGCAGAAGCAGAAGCGGAGGCGGCCGGCTCGGTCACGAGCGGGTCGGAGGCCGGGTCGCCCGTCGGTCCGCGCCCCGCCCAGCCTCCGACCGGGACCCCGACGCCTTCAGCCGGGACACCGCTGCCCCCGGACGGCGGTGAGCGGGCTGGCTCACCGGACCGGACCGGCTCGCGGG
>NZ_JABTYA010000312.1:0-5418 GCF_013302945.1 Streptomyces sp. 8P21H-1
CGCTGCGCAGGGGCGCGCGGACCAGTCCGCGGAACATCGGTGCCACGGGGGCGGACGCGGCACGGGCCCGCAGGCCCGCGAGGTCGAGCTTGGCGGGTACCAGCGCCGCCGCGTCCGCCTCGAACGCCGCGTCGAAGTGCCCGAACGCCTGGTCCGCGGGCATCGGCAGCAGGCCGTTGCGGTTCATCCGCACCCGGTCCTGCTCGTCGAGCGTGTCGGCCATGCCGGTCTGCCACAGGCCCCAGGCGAGGGACTTGGCGGGCAGCCCGTCCGCCCGCCGCTGCCGGGCGAGCGCGTCGAGGAAGGCGTTGGCCGCGGCGTAGTTGGCCTGGCCGGGGGAGCCGAGGACACCGACCACCGACGAGAACAGCACGAACGCGTCGAGGTCCATGTCCCGGGTCAGCTCGTGCAGGTTCCAGGCGGCGTCCACCTTCGGACGCAGCACCCCGTCGAACCGCTCGGGGGTGAGTGCCGTGACGATGCCGTCGTCGAGCGTTCCCGCGCAGTGCACCACGGCGCCGAGCGGGTGTTCCCGCGGCAGCTCCGCGAGCAGGGCCGCCAGGGCCTCCCGGTCGGCCGTGTCGCAGGCCGCGATCGTGACCTCCGCGCCCAGCCCGGCGAGTTCCGCGACGATGTCGCTGCCCGCCCGCGCACCGCTGCGGCTGACGAGCAGCAGCCTCCTGGCGCCGTACGTGTCCACCAGGTGCCGGGCGAGGAGCGTGCCCAGCGCGCCGGTGCCACCGGTGATGAGCACCGTCTTCTGCGGGTCGAACGGGGCCGGCGGGGTGTCCTGCCCGGCGGCGCCGCCGCGGGCACGGCCGATGCGGGGAGCCAGGAGCTTCCCGTCGCGCAGGGCGAGCTGCGGCTCCGCGGAGGCCAGGGCCGCCGGGAGGGCCCGCAGGGACGCGTCCGAGCCGTCGAGGTCGACCAGGACGAACCGGTCGGGGTGTTCCGACTGGGCGGTGCGGATCAGTCCCCACACCGCGGCCGCGGCCAGGTCGGCCGGCCCGTCACCGGTACCGGTGGACATGGCGCCCCGGGTGAGGACCACCAGACGGGAGTCCTCCCGTTCGTCGGCCACCATCGCCTGGACGAGGCCGAGCACGTGATGGGTGAGGGAACGGGTGGCCTCCACCGGGTCGGTGCCCGGCTCGGACACGCACCAGGTGACGAACACGTCCGGCCCGGTGGTCCCGTCCTCCCGCACCGCCGGGAGCGTCACCGCGTCCGGCCGGATGTCGACCGCGGCACCGAGCCGGGACAGGGAGGCCGCCAGGTGGCGTTCCTGCGGGTCGGCGACGACCGCCCACGTCGTCCCGGCCGCGCCCAGGGCGTCGCCCTCGGGCGCCGGGACGGCGAGCCAGTCCACCTCGTACAGCTCTCCGGCGTCGGCGGCCCGCGCGGCGGCGAGCTGGTCGGGACCGACCGTCCGCATGATCAGGGAGTCGATCGTCATCACCGGCGCGCCCGTCTGGTCGGAGATGACCAGGGACACGGTGTCGTCGGTGGGCCACAGCAGGCGGATCCGCAGGGCCCTGGCGCCGGTGGCGTGCAGGGACACTCCGGCCCACGAGAACGGCACCCGGATGGAGTCGCCCGCCTCGTCCTCCCCGGGGATCAGCGCCGCCGGCTGGAGGGCCGAGTCGAGCAGACCGGGGTGGATGCCGAAGGCACCGGGGTCGGCGTCCTCGGGGAGGGAGACCTCCGCGTACGTCGTGGTGCCGTCCCGCCAGGCCGCCCGCATGCTGCGGAACAGCGGTCCGTAGCCGAAGCCCGCGCCGGTGACCCGGCGGTAGAACTCCTCCGTGTCCACGGCCTCCGTGCCGGCCGGGGGCCAGACCTCGTCCGCGAGCACGTCGATCGCGGCGGAGACCTCCTTGCGCTCGGGAGCGAGCGCCCCCGTGGCGTGGCGGGTCCAGTCGGCCTCGGACGGTGCGTCCTCGGACCGGGAGTAGACCGTGAAGGAGCGCCGTCCGAGGTCGTCCGCCGGCTCGACGAGGACCCGCAGCTGGAGCGCGCTGCTCTCCGGCACGGAGAGGAACACGTGGTGGGTCAGCTCCTCGATGTGCTCGCAGCCGACGTGGCGCGCCGCGTGCAGGAGCAGGTCGACGAAGGCCACACCGGGCACGATCATCGCGCCGAAGATGATGTGCTCGGCCACCCAGGCGGGATCGGTCCCGCTGATCCGGCCGGTGAAGAGGTGCCCGCCCCCGTCGGGGAGCTCGGCCAGGGTGGTCAGCACCGGATGGCCGGTCGCCGTCAGTCCCAGCCCGTCGGCGCCCAGGGCGGGCCTGGCCGCTTCCAGCCAGTAGCTCTGGCGCTGGAAGGGGTAGGTGGGCAGGGCGTACGGCGTGGCGTGCTCGGTGACGAGCGGAGCCCAGTCGACCGGCACGGTGGTGCGGGTGTGGAGGGTGGCCACGGCGGCGAGCAGGGTGTGCTGCTCGTCGCGCTCACGGTGCAGGAGCGGGGTGAGCGTGGTGTCGGTGTCGTCGGGCAGGTTGTCCTGCGCCATGGTGCTGAGGGTGGCGTCGGGACCCAGTTCGAGGTAGTGGCGCACCCCGTTGGTGTGCAGGGTGTTGATGCCGTCGGCGAAGCGGACCGCCTCGCGGACGTGCTGGACCCAGTAGGCGGGGGTGGTGACGTGGTCGGGGTCGGCCGGCCGGCCGGTGAGGTTGGAGATGAGGGGAAGGGAGGGCGCGTGGTAGGTCAGGGCCGAGGCGACGCGCTCGAACGCCTCCAGCATGGGATCCATGCGCGGTGAGTGGAAGGCGTGCGAGACGGTGAGCCGCCTGGTGCGCCGTCCCTCCGCGGCGAAGTGGTCGGCGAGGGCGGTCACATCGGCCTCGTCGCCGGAGACGACCAGCGCGCGGGGACCGTTGATGGCGGCGATACCGGTGCGCTCGGTCAGGTGCGGGGCGACCTCGTGCTCGGTGGCCTCGACGGCGACCATCGCGCCACCGCCCGGCAGGGCCTGCATCAGGGTGCCGCGGGCGGCGACCAGGCGGCAGGCGTCCTCCAGGGAGAACACCCCGGCGGCGTGCGCCGCGGCGATCTCACCGATGGAGTGCCCGGCCAGGTAGTCGGGCGTGATGCCGAAGGAGGCCACGAGACGGTACAGCGCGGTCTCCAGGGCGAACAGGCCGGCCTGGGTGTAGCGGGTCTGGTTCAGCAGCGTCGCGTCGTCGTCGAAGACGACGTCCTTGACCGGCCGCTCGGCGTCGAGGTGGCGGTCCAGGACGGCGCAGACCTCGTCGAACGCGTCCCGGAACACCGGGTACCTGTCGTAGAGGTGCCGGCCCATGCCCGCGCGCTGGGCGCCCTGACCCGTGAACAGGAACGCCGTCTTGCCGGGCAGCGGCGTACCGCGCACCACGGTCGGGGACGGGACGTCGAGGACGAGGGCGTCCAGGGCCCGGGCGAACGCCTCGTGCCCGTCCGCGAGGACCACGGCCCGGTGCGAGAACAGGCTGCGGGTGGTGACGAGCGCGTGGGCCACCCGGTCCGGACGCAGGTCGGGGTCGAGCGTGAGGAGGTCGTGCAGCTGCTGCGCCTGGGCGCGCAGGGCCTGCTCGGTCTTGGCGGACAGGATCCAGGGGAGGACGGTGCCCTCCGGGAGGTCCGGCCCCTGCTCGGCCCGGGCGTTTTCGGTCGCGGGTGCGGCCTCCAGGATGAGGTGGGCGTTGGTGCCGCTGATGCCGAAGGAGGAGACGGCCGCGCGGCGGGGGTGGTCCGTCTCCGGCCACACCTGAGGTTCGGTCAGCAGCCGTACCTTGCCGGTGCTCCAGTCGATGTGCGGGCTGGGCTCGTCGGCGTGCAGGGTCTTCGGCAGGACGCCGTGCCGCAGGGCCTGGATCATCTTGATGACCCCGCCGATGCCGGCGGCGGCCTGCGCGTGCCCGATGTTGGACTTGAAGGAGCCCAGCCACAGGGGCTCCTCACGGTTCTGCCCGTACGTGGCCAGCAGGGCCTGCGCCTCGATCGGGTCGCCCAGGGTGGTGCCGGTGCCGTGGGCCTCGACCGCGTCGACCTGGTCCGGGGTGAGCCCGGCTCCGGCGAGAGCGGCGTTGATGACCCGCTGCTGGGAGGGGCCGTTGGGGGCGGTGAGGCCGTTGGAGGCGCCGTCCTGGTTGACGGCGGAGCCCCGGATCACGGCCAGGACGGTGTGTCCGTTGGCCCGTGCGTCCGAGAGGCGCTCCAGTACGACCATGCCCGCGCCCTCGGCCCAGATCGTGCCGTCGGCGCCCGCCCCGAAGGACTTGCAGCGGCCGTCGGGGGCCAGGCCGCGCTGACGGCTGAACTCCATGAACATGCCGGGGTTGGCCATGACGGTCGCACCGCCCGCGAGGGCCATGGTGGACTCGCCGTTGCGCAGCGACTGGCAGGCCAGGTGGAGCGCCACCAGCGACGAGGAGCAGGCGGTGTCGACGGTGACGGCCGGGCCCTCGAAGCCGAAGGTGTAGGAGAGGCGGCCGGAGGCCACACTCGCCGTCGTACCCGTCAGCAGGTAGCCGTCGACGGGCTCGTCGTCCTGGTAGGTGAGCGACGCGTACTCCTGCGTGACGACACCGGCGAAGACGCCGATGGAGCTGCCGCGCAGGGTGTCGGGCCGGATGCCCGCGTACTCGAACGCCTCCCAGGCGGTCTCCAGCAGGAGTCGCTGCTGGGGGTCGAGCGCCAGGGCCTCGCGGGGGCTGATGCCGAAGAACTCGGCGTCGAAGCGGTCGGCGTCGTACAGGAAGCCGCCCTCACGGGCATAGGTCTTCCCGCGCACCTCGGGGTCCGGGTCGAAGATGTCGTCCAGGTCCCAGCCGCGGTTCGAGGGGAACGCCCCGATGGCGTCCACCCCCTCGGTGACCAGCCGCCACAGCTCCTCCGGCGAACCGGCGTCGCCGGGGAAGCGGCAGCCCATCCCCACGACGACGATCGGGTCGTCGTCGGAGGCGGTGTCCCCGGATCCGGCGGTCCCGGCGGCCTCCGCGGTCTTGGCGGACCCGGCGGCTTCCACGGTCCCCGCCGTGGCGGCGACGGCCGGCAGCGCCTCGTCGTCGACCAGTTCGTCCCGGAGGTAGGTGATCAGCGCGGCGGGCGTGGGGTAGTCGAACAGCATGGTGGACGGCAGGTGCAGACTCAGCGTCTCGCCCAGCGCCAGGAGCAGTTCCATGCCGGCCAGCGAGTCGAAGCCCAGTTCCTTGAACGGCTGCTCGGGGTCGATCACCGGCGGGGAGCTGTGGCCGAGGACGACGGCGGCGTGCCTGGCGAGCACCTCCAGGAGCAGCTCGCGCTGCCCGGCCTCGGGCAGACCGGCGAGCTGCCGGCCCAGCGAGGAGTCGTCCCGGACGGGGCCGCCCTCCTGCCCGGCGCGCGGCGCCTGGGCGGGGATCAGGTCCGCCAGCAGCGGCGACAGCCGGAGCGAGGCAC
>NZ_JABTYA010000313.1:0-5200 GCF_013302945.1 Streptomyces sp. 8P21H-1
AGGGCCACCGACCACAGCCGGGCGGCGAGGCCCTGCTGTGCCACCGAGGCCCCGATCCGCGCCTCCGGGGCGGCCAGCGACCGCACGACCCTGCGGACACGGCGGGTGAGCGGATCGGGCCCGGCGACGGCGTTCCGCGGCGCGTAGACCTCCGCGAGCGTCGGCAGCGGCGGGCGTCCGGTGCGCAGGACGAAGAACCCCCCGGGAGAGGCGGGGGAGGCGGCGGAGGTGAGGGAAGCCGGGGAGGCGGCGGAGGTGAGGGAAGCCGGGGAGGCGGCGGAGGTGAGGGAAGCCGGGGAGGCGGAGGAGGTGAGGGAGGCGGGCCGGTCGGGGCCCGGGGCGGAATCCATGGGGACCAAGTACACCAAGACGGAGATCGAGTACACCGAGGGGGCATAAGGACGCGGGCGGGCGGGTTGCAGTGGGTGTCACCAGACCTGGGGAGGACGGGGTCCGGTACGTACTCCATCGGCAGTAGGACCCAATGACTGCTCAGGGACGACGACACAGAGCCTTTCGCAAGGGATCGTCATCACCATGGAAGCCGACCGTTCGCCGCACCGGACGCCCCGCCCGACAGGGCGCGTCCGTCCCACGCAGAGGAGCGACACATGAGTGCACTCGTGCTGTCCGTGGTGCTCTCTCTCGTCTCCGCCGTCGCCTACGCCGGCGGGGCCATCGTGCAGGAACGCGTCGCCGCGACCACCCCCGATCACGCGTACGCCCCCATGCGCCGGCCCGTCTGGTGGGCGGCGGTCGGTCTCAACGCGCTCGGCGCGCTGCTGCACGTCGTGGCGCTGGCCTACGGGCCGCTCAGCCTGGTCCAGCCGCTGGGCGCGCTGACCATCGTGTTCGCGCTGCCCATGGCGGCCGTCTTCGTGCGCCGCAGGGCCGGGGCGACGGCCTGGCGGGGCGCGATCATGGCGACGGTGGGGCTGGCCGGACTGCTGGCACTGGTCGGCACGGCGGACTCCCAGTCCCTGAGCGGCACCCAGCGTGCCGTGGTGGGCCTGGTGACCGGCGGCGCCGTGGTGGCGCTGATGACGGCGGCCCGCGCGGCGCACCGGCATCCGGCCGTGCGCAGCGTGCTGCTGGCCGTCGCGGCGGGTGTCGCCTTCGGCATGTCCTCGGTGTTCACCAAGACCGTCGCGGTGGACTGGACGGGCGGTGTCGTGCTCGCCGATCTGCCGAGCCTCGCCGTGATCGGCGTCCTGGCGACCGCCGGGATGCTGCTGTCGCAGGCGTCCTACCGGGGCGCCGGTCTCGCGGCCCCGCTGGCCACGCTGACCGTCGTGAACCCGATCGTGGCCGCCGCGGTGGGCCTCACCATGTTCGGCGAGACGTTCCGGTACGGCACCACGGGCACGGTGCTCGCCCTGGGCTGCGGGGTCGTCGCCGCGGGCGGCCTGATCCTGCTCACCACCGAGCGGCTCGGCGGCACGGAGCGGCCCGACGGCACGGAACGTACGCGGCCGGTTCCGCCGGCTGCCGGAACGGCGTCTCCGGCCGCCGCCCCCGTGGAAGCCGCGCCGAGCCCTTTCGTGGCGGGGAAGGCCGCGGTGCTTCCCGGTCAGGGCGGCCCGGTCTCCGTGCGCCGTGGGATCTCCTCGGAGGCGCGCGAGCGGGTGGTCGCGGCGGCCGGGGCGCGAGGAGAAACGTTCACGGGGGCCGCTGCCCGCGAGGTGGCGCACTCCTTCGCCGGCGGCATCGATGAGACGGTACCGGCCTCCGCCGACCCTCCCCGGGTACCCGGGGAGGCACTCGCGACGGCCGCCGGACCGTTCGCCTCCGGGCGGACGGCGGCACCGGTGCCGCCGCTCGGTTCCAACGGTCCTCCGCCGTCCGGTTCCCAAGGGCCCGGGCCCCGGCCGTCCGGCGAGGTGCCGGGCGGTCCGGACGGTCCGGGTGGTCCGGGCGGGGCTCCATGGCTCCGGGGTGCCTCTTACGGCATCCTGTACCCGCCCCTCCTGCTGCCCGCCCCGGTGGGGACGCACTCGTGCGTCAGGGCGTGACGGCGCGTTCCCGCGCCGTGGCCCGGCGTTGGCGGCCGTCCCGCGATCACAGCCTGACGCCACCCGCACGCAGGTAGGCGATGGGATCGATGTCGCTGCCGAACCCGGGCCCCGTCCGCACCTCGAAGTGCAGATGCGGGCCCGAGCTGTTGCCCGTGGAGCCCGAGCGGCCGATGCGCTGGCCGCTGCCCACGCTCTGCCCGGCCCGTACGGAGATCGCGGACAGGTGGGCGTACTGGCTGTAGCGGCCGTCGCCGTGCCGGACGACCACCTGGTAGCCGAACGAGCCGCCCCACCCCGCGGTGACCACGGTGCCCGCCGCGACCGACTTGACGGAGGTACCGGTGGGCACCGGGAAGTCGACGCCCGTGTGGTAGCCCTTCGACCAGGAGGAGCCCGTGGCGTGGTACGGCGTTCCGGTCCCGGCGCTCACCGGGGCGGACAGGGTGTGCGTGACCGACCGGACCTTCTTCTCCGGCTTGTCCTCGACTTTCTTCTTCTGCTGCTGCTTCTGCTGCTTCTGTTCCTTCTTGCCGGCCTTTTCGGAGGAGGTGCCTCCGGCACCCGGCGCGGCCTTCGTGCGCAGGCTCAGCCGCTGGCCGGGGACGATCAGGTCGGGGTCGGAGCCGACGGTCTCGCGGTTGGCGTCGTACAGCCCCCGCCAGCCGCCCCGCACCTCACGGGTGCCCGCGATGCCGGAGAGCGTGTCGCCGCGGACGACCGTGTACATCTCAGCGGTGCCGGCCCGGGACTGCGGCGTGGTCTGCGGCTGCACGTCGACCTTGCGCCCGGTGGTCCGCGTGGAGGTGCCGGAGGGGTCGATGTCCGGGCTGTCGCCACCGCGGGTGAGCCCCGCCCGCTGCGAGCAGACGGGCCAGGCGCCCGGTCCCTGCGCCTTGAGGACCTTCTCCGCGACGGCTATCTGCTGGTCCTTGGTGGCGAGGTCGGCGCGTGCCGCGTAGGCCCTGCCGCCGTAGGCCTCCCAGGTGGACCGGCTGAACTGCAGTCCTCCGTAGTAGCCGTTGCCGGTGTTGATGCGCCAGTTGTTCGTGGACTCGCAGGCGGCGACCTTGTTCCAGGTGTCCACGTCGGCCGCGTTCGCGACGCCGGTGCCGATGAGCGGTATCGCCATTCCGGCACCGCCCACCGTGACCGTGAGCGACGCGCGGTTGATCCTGTTGGGCTGATACCGGCGGTGCCGGCCGCGTACGGCCATGAAGGTGCCCCCTCGACAAGCGTCAGGAGCGGCCAAAGTAAACGCTGCTAACAGGCCGTGACAAGAGGGCTGTCGGCCGCCTCATTCCGCCAAGTGACCGGGAATGCACCTTCGTTGCCCGCCGTTGGTGTGTATGCCCGCGGCAGGTGTGGGGGTGAAGTTCGCCGTGAGTTCGCCGGAACACTGAGGCAAGGACGCTTCGGCTGCGTACACACCGTCGGCAGGGCAGGATGTGCGGTCCGGGAACCGGCACGTCAGCATGGTCGGTGGGCGATGCCGGCGGGCGGGCCCGGCACAGTGATCACAGGATCTTAGGAGCCAAACCGTATGAGCAACTCAGCGCAGATCGGCGTCACGGGACTCGCGGTGATGGGGCGCAATCTCGCCCGCAACTTCGCGCGGAACGGCTATGCCGTCGCTCTGCACAACCGGACGGCGGCGCGTACGCACGCGCTGGTGGAGGAGTTCGGCAGCGAGGGCGACTTCGTCGCGACGGAGACGGCCAAGGAGTTCGTGGCCGCGCTGGAGCGGCCCCGCCGTCTGGTGATCATGGTGAAGGCCGGTGAGCCGACCGACGCGGTGATCCAGGAGTTCGCCCCGCTCCTGGAGCCCGGCGACATGATCATCGACGGCGGCAACGCGCACTTCGCGGACACCCGGCGCCGGGAGCGCGAGCTGCGCGAGCAGGGCATCCACTTCGTCGGCGCGGGCATCTCCGGCGGCGAGGAGGGCGCGCTGCACGGCCCGAGCATCATGCCGGGCGGCCCGGTCGAGTCGTACGACTCGCTCGGCCCGATGCTGGAGAAGATCTCCGCGAAGGCCGAGGACGGCGCGCCGTGCGTCACGCACGTCGGCCCCGACGGCGCCGGGCACTTCGTGAAGATGGTGCACAACGGCATCGAGTACGCCGACATGCAGCTGATCGGTGAGGCGTACCAGCTGCTGCGTGACGTGGCCGGTTACTCGCCCGCGCAGATCGCCGACATCTTCCGCACCTGGAACACCGGGCGGCTCGACTCGTACCTGATCGAGATCACCGCCGAGGTCCTGTCGCACGTGGACGAGGCGACGGGCAAGCCCTTCGTGGACGTGGTCCAGGACCAGGCCGAGCAGAAGGGCACGGGCCGCTGGACCGTGCAGATCGCGCTGGACCTGGGTGTGCCGGTGTCGGGCATCGCGGAGGCGGTGTTCGCCCGCTCCCTGTCGGGCCACGGCGCGCTGCGCGAGGCCTCCCGCGGGCTGGCCGGGCCGACGGCGTCCACGCTGGACGAGTCCGAGGCGGCGGCCTTCGCCGACAGGGTGGAGCAGGCGCTGTACGCGTCGAAGATCGTGTCGTACACGCAGGGCTTCCACGAGATCGCGGCCGCCAGCGCCGAGTACGGCTGGGACATCGACCTGGGCGCGGTCGCCTCGATCTGGCGCGGGGGCTGCATCATCCGGGCGGCGTTCCTCGACCGCATCCGCGCCGCCTACGACGCGCGCGCGGACCTGCCGAGCCTGCTCTCCGACGACACGTTCGCGCAGGAGATCGCGGCGGCGCAGGACGGCTGGCGCGCGGTGCTGGTCTCCGCCGTGCAGCAGGGGGTGCCGACGCCCGGGTTCGCGGCGGCGCTGGCGTACTACGACGCGCTGCGCGCCGAGCGGCTGCCCGCGGCGCTCACGCAGGGTCAGCGGGACTTCTTCGGCGCGCACACCTACCGGCGGACCGACCGGGAGGGGTCGTTCCACACGCTGTGGGGCGGGGACCGGTCCGAGGTGTCCGGCTGAGGGCCCGTAAGAAGGGCTGAGGGCCCGTGACGGGCTGAGGGCCGGTGGGGGCCGGCGCCGGTCGCGTGGTTCCCCACGCCCCTGAGAACGCCCCCACCGGCTCTGCCGCGCCGTCAGCCCAGGGGGCCCGGCTGGGGCTCCGGGGCCGGGGTCGGGTCCGGGCCGGGGGCCGGCCTCGGGGGCGGCTGCGGCACCGGGCTCGGGG
>NZ_JABTYA010000314.1:0-995 GCF_013302945.1 Streptomyces sp. 8P21H-1
CACCCTCGCGCGGCTCGCGCCCGACGACCACCTGCTGGCCGTCGTGGTGCACCACATCGCCTTCGACTTCTCCTCCTGGAACATCCTCACCCGCGACCTGGCCGCGGCCTACCGCGCCAGGACCACCGGCGTCCCCCACGGACTGCCGGAACTCACCCTGCAGTACGCCGACCTCGCGGCCCGGCAGCGCGAGCGGTCGGCCGGCCCCCGGCTCACCCGCGGCCTGGACCACTGGCGCACGCGGCTGGCGGGCCTGCCGCCGCTGGAGCTGCCGACCGACCGGCCCCGCCCCGCCCGGTTCGACGGCTCCGCCGCCGTGGCCCGCTGCGTCCTGCCCGCCGAGCTGGTGGCACGGGCCGACCGGCTGGCCCGGTCCCGCCGCGCCACCCGGTTCATGGTGCTACTCGCGGCCTTCCAGGCCCAGCTGGGCCGCTACAGCGGGCAGTCAGACTTCGCCGTCGGCACCCCGGTCGCCGGCCGCGGCCACCCCGCCGCCAGGGACCTCATCGGCCCCTTCGTGAACACCGTGGTCCTGCGCGCCGACCTGTCCGGCCGGCCCGGCTTCGGCGAGCTGGTGGACCGGGTCCGGAACGCGTCCCTGGCCGACCTCACGCACGCCGACACCCCGTTCGAACGCGTGGTCGGCGAACTGGCGCCGCCCCGCGACCCCGGCCGCAATCCCCTCTTCCAGGTCTCCTTCCTGGCCCTCGACGCCGAGGCCGAGCCACCCGACCTGCCCGGCCTGTCGGTCGGCCTGGTGCCCACCCCGGTCGCCGGGACGCCGTTCGACCTGGCGCTCGACCTGCTCGGCCGTCCCGACGGCAGCGTGGGGGTGCGCCTGCAGTACGCCACCGCGCTGTTCACGTCCGGGACGGCCGCCCGCATCGCCGAGGACTACGTACGGCTCCTGCGCACCCTGCTCGCCGCCCCGGACGAGCCGGCGAGCCGGGCCGCCACTTCCGCACTCGGGCCGCTGCCCGGCGGCGAGCGCCGCC
>NZ_JABTYA010000315.1:0-6497 GCF_013302945.1 Streptomyces sp. 8P21H-1
ACCGGGTGGGGTTGCGGCCCGTGCGGGGGGCCGTGCGGCTCGAACGGGTCGCCCCGGACGGCGGGGGCGGGATGCTGGTGCACAACTACGGGCACGGTGGGGCGGGGGTCACTGTGGCGTGGGGGTGTGCGGAGGTCGTTCTGGAGCTCGTCCGCGGCTGAGGAGGTGGAGGGGCGGAGAAGGGTGGGGGTGGGGGTGGGTGCGGTCGTGTGCCGGGTGCGGGTGCGTCGTGGTCCCCCAGCCTTCGGCCGGGAGGTGCCCCCAGGTCGCGCAGTTCCCCGCGCCCCTGAAAAGCGTGGGGCGCCCCGTGCCTGGAGAGGCGGGGCGCCCCGGTTGTGGTGCGGAGGGGGTCAGGTGTGGTCGTGGCCCAGGGGGTCGCCCTCCGTTTCCGTGCCGGCTCCCGGGCCCACCCTGATCTCGAAGTCGCCGTCGTACTTGCGGTGGCCCTCGATCACGGCCAGTTCCACCGCTTCGGAGCCCATCTCGTTGCGGACGATGACCGGGTCCCTGCGCAGGTCGCGCATGAGGGCGACGCACATCCCGATCATCACGAGGACGAAGGGCGCCGCGGCCAGGATCGTGAGGTTCTGCAGGCCGGTGAGCGCGTCGCCCTCGGTGCCGACCAGCAGCATGATGGCGGCGACCGCCCCGGTCACCACGCCCCAGAACACCACCACGAGGCGGCCGGGTTCGAGGGCGCCCTTCTGGGAGAGCGTGCCCATCACGATGGACGCGGCGTCGGCGCCCGAGACGAAGAAGATGCCGACGAGGATCATCACGAGCAGGCTGGTGGCGGTCGCGACGGGGAACTCCTGCAGGACGCCGAAGAGCTGTCCCTCGGCGGTCGACTCGTCGCCGAGCGCGCCGCCCTCCTTCAGCTTCATCGCCGAACCGCCGAAGACCGCGAACCAGACGAGGCTGACCGTGCTGGGCACCAGGATGACACCGCCGACGAACTGCCGGATGGTGCGGCCGCGGCTGATGCGGGCGATGAACATGCCGACGAAGGGCGTCCAGGAGATCCACCACGCCCAGTAGAAGACGGTCCAGCTGCCGAGCCAGTCCGCGACGCCCTCGCCGCCGCTGGCCTCGGTGCGGCCCGCCAGCTGGGTCAGGTCACCGAGGTAGGAGAAGAGCGAGGTCGGCAGCAGGTCCAGGACGATGATCGTGGGGCCCGCGACGAACACGAACAGCGCGAGCACCAGGGCCAGCACCATGTTGATGTTGGACAGCCACTGGATGCCCCTCTCGATGCCGGAGACGGCCGAGGCGACGAACGCCACGGTCAGCACGGCGATGATGGCGACGAGCAGACCGTCGCTGACCTCGTCCATCCAGTCCAGCTCCGTGAAGCCGGAGCCGATCTGCAGGGCGCCGAGGCCCAGCGAGGCGGCCGACCCGAAGATGGTGGCGATGATGGCGAGGATGTCGATCGCCCGGCCCGCCGAGCCGTTCGCGTGCTTCTCGCCGATGAGCGGGGTGAAGACCGCGCTGATGGTCTGGCGGCGCCGTTTGCGGTAGGCGCTGTAGGCGATGGCGAGACCGACCACCGCGTAGATCGCCCACGGGTGCAGCGTCCAGTGGAAGAGGGTGGTGGCCATCGCCGTCTCCATGCGTTCCGCGGAGTCGGCGGGGTCGGTGCCCGGCGGGGGCGTCGAGTAGTGCGAGAGGGGCTCGCTCACGCCGTAGAACATCAGACCGATGCCCATGCCGGCACTGAACATCATCGCCACCCAGGAGACGGTGCGGAACTCGGGTTCCTCACCCTCCGCGCCGAGGTGGATCCTTCCGTAACGGCTGACCGCGAGCCACAGCGCGAAGACCACGAACCCCGAGGCGGCGAGCATGAACGCCCATCCGCCGTTGTGGATCAGGCCGTTGAGCATGTTCGAGGAGGCGCTCTCCAGGGAATCGGTGGCCACCGACCCCCAGATCACGAAGGCCACGGTGAGCGCGGCTGTGACACCGAACACCACGCGGTCGGTGTGGGGGTGGCCGGGGCCGCCGGGAACGCCCGGCGAATCGCCCCGGCCTCCTCTGTCCTTGAGATCTTCGGTCATCGGCGGCACCTTCCCTGGAAAGCTTTCGGCCACACATATCTTTTTGTGTGCCTAGGACCTACCACAGGTGCCGCCGATCGCAACCGCCTCAGCAGCGGGTGTCGGGCTCCGCCGCCGTCAGGTGGTACGCGGCGCGTTCGTCGAGCAGCAGCGGGACGAGGGAGCGCAGGGACTGGCGCAGCGGGACGACCGCGCCACCGGCCGCGTCCTGCCGCACCCTGACGCCGTGCAAGGCCAGTTCGTCCCCGACGTCCGCGTACTGGTCCGCCGTCAGCCGGTACGCGCAGGGCGGGTCGCCGATGGTCTCGGACGGCTCGGCCGGATCGTTGTCCGCGCCTCCCGTGTAGACCGGTCCGGTGTCCCGGTGACCGGCCAGGCGGGCCGCCGAGGTGGCCGCCGCGATCCGGCCGCGCCGCTCGGCCGTGAAGTCGAACAGGCCGTTCAGTGCCGCCAGTTGGGAGTGGACGCGGCGCCGGTTGTTGAGCGCCTCGTCGGCCTTCTCCGCCTCGGTCAGGGGGTCGACACGACTCTCGATCAGCAGCCCGACGCCGTGTTTGACGCCGGACATGTTCCGCAGGATCCGCTCCTGCCCGTCGCCCGCCACCTGCTGGACCGGGTCGCCGGTCACCGGGTCGGTCCAGATGCCGTACGTGCCGGTCGAGTGACCGGCGGCGCGGGCCGCGGGCCGTACGTACGCCCCCGACAGCCTCCGCGCCTCGTCGTGCACGGCGGGGTGGGTGTTGAGGTTGCGCGGCCAGAGGTCGAAGAGGTCCTTGTCGTAGTACGGGGGCGTGGCCCCGTACTCGTGCAGGTCGTAGACCACGTCGGGCCCGCGGTCGCGGACGACGGCGGCCAGGGCGCGGCCCTCGGCCGTCCGCAGCGCGAGATGGTCGCGGTTGATGTCGACGCCGTCGCTGTTGCCGCGGGTGCCGGCGGCCCGGCCGTCCGGGTTGGCGGTGGGCACGACGAGCAGCGTGGTGCGGTCGAGGAAGCCGCGGGTGCGCGGGTCCTTCGCGTGGGCGAGGTCGCGGACGGTGGTGAGGCATGCCTCGCGTCCGGACGGCTCGTCGCCGTGCTGGCTGCAGACGAGCAGCACGGTGGTGGCGGCGTGCCGGCCGCCGACGCGTACGAGCTGGACGGGGCGGTCCTGCTTCGTGGTGCCGATGCGGCTGAGCGAGACCCTGTCGCTCGCCCGGTCCACGGCGGCGAGGAAGGTCTGCTCCTCGTCCTGGGTCGTCCAGCGTGCTCCGCCGGTCCGCTCGAACCCGGTGCGCGGCGGGCGTTCGGCCGCCTGGGCGGGCGCGGTCAGGAGGGGGGCGGCGAGCACCGCCGCCGTCAGGGCGAGGACGGCGGTACGGCCTGCCGCCACCGCCCGTGTCACCGGTCGTGCCGTTCGTCGTGCCGTTCGTCGTGCCGTCGGTCGTGTCATCGGCTGCCGCCTCCGGGGACGCGGTGGGTGGCGCGGGGTCCGTCGACTCCGTCGAGGAGCGCGTCGGGTGTGATGTGCGGGGATCCCGAGGTGGCGCGGGCGAAGGCGGCGGTGCCCCCGACGAGCGGGACACGGGCCGCGGTACGGGACAGGTCGAGCGTGAGCGTCGGGGTGCTGGACGGCGGGTCGATGAGGCCCTGGTCGGTACCGGCGACGATCAGCGCGAGCCGGTGGCCCTTCGGGACGACGTGGTCGCTCGCGTGCAGGTCGAGGGTGATGGTGTACCGCTTGCCCGGGGTGAGCGGTTCGCCCTTCCCGGCGGACGCGTGGTTGCCCAGGTCGGCCCAGCCGCGGCTGAACACCGTGTGCTCGACGGCGGCGGTCCTGGCGGCGGTCTCCCTGAAGCAGGAGCTGTCGCCGGTGGTGCTCGGTCCCCAGCAGGTGCGCTCGGTGAGTGTCGTGATGCCCTCGCCGGTGGCGGCGTAGTCCCTGATGGTGTCGGGCCCGAGGTCGACCAGGACGGCGGACAGGTGGGCGCTCGACGTGGTCGGCGTGGCGGTGACGGTCACCCTGGACGAGCCGGACAGCCGGACGTCACGGGTGAGCGGCCTGGTGACGAAGCCGGCCTTGGCGGACGTGGAGCGGTCGATCTCGGCGGCCCAGTCGCTCTCGTCCTGGCCCGGGTCGTCGGTGAAGGTCTCGGTGCCCGACCCGGTACGCAGTCCGAGGGTGCCGACGCCCGCCTGCTCGCCCTTGTCCGGGCGCAGGGTCACGGTGCCGGTGGCGCGCGGCGGCCAGACGTCGGAGGTGACCCACCGGTCCGGGGCGCGCTCGATGTCGGCCATGGGTTCGTCGTCGACGCCGTTGTCGTAGCCGAGGAGTTCGTGGTCGAACCAGCGGTGCAGGGTGTCGGCCCACTCGGCGCGGCGGAAGTCGAAGGGGTCGACGTGGCCGGTCTGGGACAGCCAGATCTTCCGCTCGACGCCGTTCTCCGCGAGGCCGTCCCACCACTGGCCGAAGTGTTTCGGGCGGACGTTGAGGTCCTGCATGCCGTGGATGACGAAGACGCTGGCGTCGACCTTGCGGACGTCCTTCACGTAGTCGCGCTCGGTCCAGAACGGCGTCCGGTCACCGGTGCGCGGGGCCCCGTCGACGATCTCCTGCTGGACGGCGGCGCACCTGGCGCGGGCCTCAGGACTCTCCACGTAGTCCGACAGCCACTCCGGGCCGGAGTCGTAGAGGGGGGCGCCCTTGGCGAAGTAGTAGTCGTACCAGGAGGAGATGGCGGCGATCGGGACGATCGTCTCCAGGCCCTCGACGCCGGTGGCGGCGACGCCGTTGGCGATCGTGCCGTCGTAGCTCTTGCCGATCATGCCGGTTCTGCCGTTGGTCCAGCCGGCCTCGGCCTTCGTGCTCCCCGTACGGGAGGTGTAGCCCTTGCCGCGGCCGTTCAGCCAGTCGACGACGGCCTTCGCGGACTGGACGTCGGAGCGTCCGCCGACGTCCACGCAGCCGTCGGAGCGGTTGGTGCCGGCGAGGTCCACGGCCACGAAGGCGTAGCCGCGCGGCACGAAGTAGTTGTCGTAGTACAGCGGCATCTGGACGATGTCGCCGTCGGCGTCGTAGGTCTTGCGCTGGCTCTCGTTGCCGCGTCCGCAGCACGAGTAGTACGGGCTGGCGTCCATGATCACGGGGATCCTGCGGCCCTGCTGGGCGGGTTCGCGGGGACGCACGATGTCGACGGCGACGCGGTCGGTCCTTCCGTCGCCGTCGCCGTCCAGTCGGGTGTCCACCCAGACGGACTCACGGATCGCGTCCTCGTACGAGTGGACCGGGGTGCTCTCGCGCGGAGCGCTGTGGGCGCCGGGCGGGGCGGGTGGGGCGGCCGAGGCGGCCGGGGTCAGGAGAGCGGCCGCCAGGGCGGCGGTGGCCGCCGTCGCGAGCGATCTCCGGATGAGGGGGCGCAGAGGGCGCACAGGTGTCCGCATGGGCGGAAGGTACTCCGGTCAACTGCCCGCGCGACAGGGGTTCTTCGGGAACGGAGGACGGGTGGTGCGGGGCGGGAGCGGTGGACGGGGCCTACTCCCGCGCGCGTTCGCCGGACGGGGGCGGGGTGTGCTCCTCCAGCGCCCTGCCCGCCAGGTTCGAGGCCAGTTCCGAGATCGCGATGCGGAGTTCCGTCTCAGCCGTGGCGCAGTGGGCCTCCCTGCGGATCCGGCCCTCGGCCAGGATGGCGTCCCGCGCGCGGATGCCCTCGGCCCGTCCCGCCGCGGGGGCGGGGTCCGGGATCTCCGGGCGGGATGAGCCGGGGTAAGGAATGAAGTCCATGGCCACTACTTACCCGTTCTTCCGCATGCGGCAACGCGCATATGCGCCGACATTCACCGGAAGCGGATTCTGTCCGCCTCTCGGCCGCTTTGGGCACGGTGCTCCCCCGGAGATCTCCCTCAAGGCCGGGGACCTCCCACAAGACCGGGGATCTTTCACAGGACAGGTGAGACAGCAATACTGTTGCACCGCATCAGATGGCGTCGGGCGGTGGACGAGGCACCCGGAGGAGCAGGCATGGCGACGGACATCGGGGGAACGGCACTCACCGTCGACGAGCTGGCCGCGCGGGCGGGCGTCACCGTGCGGACGGTCCGCTTCTACAGCACCAGGGGGCTGCTGCCGCCCCCCGCGATCGGGCCGCGCCGGGTGGGGCACTACGGCCAGGAGCACCTGTCCCGACTCGCGCTCATCGAGGAGCTGCAGCAGCAGGGGATGACGCTGGCCGGCATCGAGCGCTATCTGCGCCAGCTGCCGGACGGGCTCAGCGCCCACGACCTGGCCATCCACCGGGCGGTGGTGGCCTCCTGGGCGCCCGACGCCGCCGAGGTGCTGGACCGGGCGGAGCTGGAGCGCAGGGCGGGGCGTCCGCTCGGCGAGGAGGACCTGGACCGGCTCGCCGCGATGGGCGTCCTGCGGGAGAGGGCCGGAGGAGAGAGGGCCGGAGGAGAGAGGGCCGG
>NZ_JABTYA010000315.1:6508-13373 GCF_013302945.1 Streptomyces sp. 8P21H-1
CGGCCGGACCGGGCGCGTACCGCGTGGATCTGGGGCTGCTGCGGCTCGGCGTCCAGCTGCTCGACGTACCGATGGCGCACGAGACGATCCTCGCCGCGCGCACGGTCATGGTGGAGCACACCCGCGCCGCGGCCCACGAGCTCTCCCTGCTGTTCCGGGAGGAGGTGTCCGGGCACGACTCGGTCGAGGCCGTGAAGGACCTCTCCGCGCACATGCAACCACTGGTGGTGCAGGCCCTGCTGACGGCCTTCCAGCGCAGTCTCAACGAGGAACTGCGGGAGTGGCTGGGCAATCCCTGAGCGCGGGCCCGCCCGCCCGGCCGCCGGCCTACGCACCGGCCGGACCCCCCGCCACGTCGAGCGTCTGGCCCGTGAGGAAGCCGCTGCCCTCGTCGACCACGTACAGGAGGGTCGAGACGAGATCGGCGGGTTCCTGGGGTCCCGGAACGGCCTGCCGCGCGCGGACCTGCCCGGAACCGCCGTTCGCACCGGCCGTGCGCTCTGCGGTCTTTGCAGCTTCCGCGGTCTCCGCGGTCTCCGTGGTCTCCGTACGGACCAGGCCCGGCGCGATCGCGTTGACGGTGATGCCGCAGGGGCCGAGCGCCGAGGCCAGCGAGCGCGTGAAGCCGATCAGTCCGGCCTCCGAGGCCGTGCGCGCCACCATCGTGGGCGGGGCGGTGCGGACCGCGGCCGAGACGATGTTCACGATGCGGCCCCAGCCCGCCGCCTTCAGGTACGGCAGCACCGCGCGGGCCATCAGGAACGGCGCCTCCAGGTTGACGCGCATGACCCGCCGCCACTCCTAGGGCGTGATGTCCTCGAAGGCCGACGGGGAGCGGACACCCGCGTCGCCGGCGTTGTTGATCAGGACGTGCAGGGTGCCGAACCGCTCCAGCACCTGCTCCAGGGCCCCGTGGATCTGCGCCTCGTCCGTGACGTCGGCGACCAGCTCCACGTAGTCCAGGATGCGGCCGGCCGTCTCCCGCTGCGGGACGAGGTCGAGTCCCGCGACCCGGTAGCCCCGTCCCGCGAGGGCGACGGCGAACTCCTGCCCGAGGCCCTGTGACGCGCCGGTCACCAGGGCGGTACGCGTCTCCATGGGGTGAGAGTGTGCGGAACCGGCGGAAGGGCGGCAAGGGGGCGTTTTTGGTCTCCGGGACGGCTGCGGCGCCGTCGTGGCCGGTCGCGCAGTTCCCCGCGCCCCTGAAAAGCGGGGCTGCGCCCCGGCTTTTCGCTTTCGGCGGCGCCGCAGCCGGACACCAGGTCACCGGCGGGGTCACCCGTCGGTGAACCGCTCGCCCCTCTCCGCCTTCTCCACGAGCAGGGCGGGCGGCGCGAAGCGCTCCCCGTAGCGCTCGGCCAGTTCCCGCGCACGGGCCACGAACGCGGCAGGCCCGACCGTCCCGTCACGCCCCTCGTACCCGTTGACGTACTGCAGGACGCCGCCCGTCCAGCCGGGGAAGCCGATCCCGAAGAGGGACCCGATGTTCGCGTCGGCGACCGACGTCAGGACGCCCTCCTCCAGGAGCCGGACGGTGTCCAGCGCCTCGCTGAACAGCATGCGCTCCTGCATGTCCTGGAACGGGATCTCCGTGCCCGGGCGGGTGAAGTGCTCCCGCAGTCCGGGCCACAGCCCGGCGCGGCCGCCGTCCTCCCCGTACTCGTAGAAGCCCGCGCCGCCGCTGCGGCCGGTGCGGCCGAACTCCTCGACCATGCGGTCGATCACGGCCTCGGCGGGGTGCGGCGTCCAGGTGCCGCCCGCCGCCTCGACGGCCCGCCTGGACTCGGCGCGGATCCTGCGGGGCAGGGTGAGCGTCAGCTCGTCCATCAGGGAGAGCACCTTGGCGGGGTAGCCGGCCTGGGCGGCGGCCTGCTCGACGGAGGCGGGCTCGATGCCCTCCCCGACCATCGCCACGCCCTCGTCGAGGAAGCGGCCGATGACCCGGGAGGTGAAGAAGCCCCGTGAGTCGTTGACGACGATCGGGGTCTTCCTGATCTGCCGTACGAGGTCGAAGGCGCGCGCCAGGGCCTCGTCGCCGGTCCGCTCCCCCTTGACGATCTCGACGAGCGGCATCTTGTCGACGGGCGAGAAGAAGTGCAGTCCGACGAAGTCGGCCTGCCGCTCGACGCCCTCGGCGAGCGCGGTGATCGGCAGGGTCGAGGTGTTGGAGCACAGCAGCGCGTCCGGCTCGACGACGTGCTGGATCTCCTGGAACACCTTGTGCTTGAGGTCCGGGTCCTCGAAGACGGCCTCGATGACGGCGTCGCAGCCCGCGAGGTCGTCCGGGTCGGCGGTGGGCGTGATGCGGGCGAGCAGGGCGTCGGCCTTCTCCCGGCTCGTACGGCCGCGGGAGACGGCCTTGGCGCACAGCTTCTCGGAGTAGCCCTTGCCCTTGGCGGCGGCTTCGGCGGACACGTCCTTGAGGACGACGTCGAGGCCGGCGCGGGCGCACGCGTACGCGATGCCGGCACCCATCATCCCGGCGCCCAGGACCGCCACCTTGCGGACCTGGCGCGGCTCGACGCCCCGGGGGCGGTTGGCCCCGGAGTTGACGGCCTGGAGGTCGAAGAAGAAGGCCTGGATCATGTTCTTGGCGGTCTGGCCGGCGGCCAGCTCCACGAAGTAGCGCGCCTCGACGACCTGCGCGGTCTCGAAGTCGACCTGGGAGCCCTCCACGGCCGCCGCGAGGATGTTGCGCGGCGCCGGATAGGGCGCGCCGCCCGTCTGCTTGCGCAGGTTGGCCGGGAAGGAGGGCAGGTTCGCCGCGAACCTCGGGCTGGAGGGGGTGCCGCCGGGGATGCGGTAGCCGGGCCTGTCCCAGGGCTGGCCCGACTCGGGGTTGGCGTCGATGAAGGCGCGGGCCCGCTCCAGCATCTCCTCACGGGTGGCGGCCACTTCGTGGACGAGGCCGTTCTCCAGGGCGTGCCGGGGGCTGTACCGGGTGCCCTGGAGCAGCACCTTGAGGAGGGCGTCGGCGACACCGAGGAGGCGTACGGTCCTGACGACGCCGCCGCCTCCGGGCAGCAGGCCGAGGGTGACCTCGGGGCAGCCGATCTTCGAGCCGGGCGCGTCGAGGGCGATCCGGTGGTGGCAGGCCAGCGCGAGTTCGTAGCCGCCGCCCAGGGCCGCGCCGTTCAGGGCGGCGACGACGGGCTTGCCGAGCGTCTCGATGCGGCGCAGGTCGCGCTTGACGGCGAGGCCGCCCTCGAAGAGCTGCCGCGCCGTCTCCGGGGTGACCTTGATGAGGTCGCGCAGGTCGCCGCCCGCGAAGAAGGTCTTCTTGGCGGAGGTCAGGATGACACCGCGCACGGACCGCGGGTCGTCCCGGACCGCCGCCTCCAGGCGGTCGGCGACCGCGGTGAGCGACCGCCTGAACGCCTGGTTCATGGTGTTCGCGGACTGGTCGGGGTCGTCGAGGACCAGGGTGACGACCCCGGTCCCGTCCTGCTCCCAGCGGATGGTGGTGCTCTCGGTCATGGGGATTCTTCTCCGTCGAGGTCCGTCGGGGTCCGGGGGCCACAGAAGTCCGGTGCTTCACCGGGGGGGGTTACAGGCGTTCGATGATCGTCGCGATGCCCATGCCGCCGCCCACGCACAGTGTGGCGAGGCCGAACCGCTTGTCCTGGCGCTCCAGTTCGTCGACGAGGGTGCCGAGGATCATCGCGCCGGTCGCGCCCAGCGGGTGGCCGAGGGCGATCGCGCCGCCGTTGACGTTGACCTTGTCCAGGGACAGGCCCATGTCCTTGGCGAAGCGCAGGACGACCGCCGCGAAGGCCTCGTTGATCTCGACGAGGTCGATGTCGTCGATGGTCAGCCCGGCCTTGGCGAGCGCCTTGCGGGTGGCGGGGGCGGGCCCGGTCAGCATGATGGTCGGCTCGGAGCCGGAGACGGCCGCGGAGACGATCCGCGCGCGCGGGGTGATCCCGTACCGCTCGCCGGCCTCCCGGGAGCCGACGGCGACGAGCGCGGCGCCGTCCACGATCCCGGAGGAGTTGCCGGCGTGGTGGACGTGGTCGATCCGCTCCACCCAGTGGTACTTCTGCAGTGCCACGGCGTCGAAGCCGCCCAGGTCGCCGATGTCCGCGAAGGACGGCTTGAGCTTGGCCAGGGAGTCGGCCGTGGTGCCGGGGCGCGGGTGTTCGTCGTGGTCGAGGACGACGAGGCCGTTGCGGTCGCGCACGGGGACGACCGACCTCGCGAACCGGCCGTCCTTCCGCGCCGCGGCGGCGCGCTCCTGGGACAGTGCCGCGTACTCGTCGACGTCGCGGCGGGAGAAGCCCTCGATGGTGGCGATGAGGTCGGCGCCGATGCCCTGCGGCACGAAGCCCGTGGCGAGGTTGGTCATCGGGTCGGCGAACCAGGCGCCGCCGTCGGAGGACATCGGCACCCGGGACATCGACTCGACGCCGCCCGCGAGGACGAGGTCCTCCCAGCCCGAGCGGACCTTCATCGCGGCCAGGTTGACGGCTTCCAGGCCCGAGGCACAGAAGCGGTTCTCCTGGACGCCGGCCACGGTGTCCGGCAGCCCGGCGACGATGGCCGCGATACGGGCGATGTCGGAGCCCTGGTCGCCGACCGGTCCGACGACACCGAGCACGATGTCGTCGATCGCGGCCGGGTCGAGCCCCGGGAAGCGGGCCCGGAGCTCGTGGATCAGTCCGACGACCAGGTCGACGGGTTTGGTGCCGTGCAGGGCGCCGTTCGCCTTGCCGCGGCCGCGCGGGGTACGGATCGCGTCGTACACGTACGCTTCGGTGGTCACTCGTGAACCTTTCGGGAGGGGGCCCGGCGGGGAGGGGGGCCGTCAGCCGAGCAGGGAACGGCCGATGATCTCCTTCATGATCTCGGTCGTCCCGCCGTAGATGGTCTGGATGCGGCCGTCCGTGAACGCCTTGGCGACGCGGTACTCCGTCATGTAGCCGTAGCCGCCGTGCAGCTGGAGGCAGCGGTCCGCGACGCGCTTCTGCAGTTCGGTGGCCCACCACTTGGCCATCGAGGCGTGCACCGCGTCCAGTTCGCCGGCCGTGTGGTCGACGATGCAGCGGTCGACGAAGGTCCGGGTGACCGCGCACTCGGTGGCCATCTCCGCCACCTCGAAGCGGATGTGCTGGAGCTTGGACAGGGGCCGTCCGAAGGCCTCGCGCTCCTTGACGTACTCCGTGGTGATCTCCAGCAGGTGCTCGGCGGCGGCGATCCCCGCCACGGCGATGCCCAGCCGCTCCTGCGCGAGGTTCGTCATCAGGTGCACGAAGGCGCCGTTCAGCTCGCCCAGCAGGTTGGCCCTGGGCACGCGTACGTCGTGGAAGAACAGCTCGGCGGTGTCCTGGGCCTTCTGGCCGATCTTGTCGAGGTTGCGGCCGCGTTCGAAGCCCTCCGCGCCGCGCTCGACGACCAGCAGGGAGAGGCCCTTCGCGCCGCCCTCGGGCGTGGTCCTGGCGACGACGATCACGAGGTCGGCCAGGATGCCGTTGGAGATGAAGGTCTTGGCGCCGTTGAGCAGCCAGTGGTCGCCCCGGTCCTCGGCGTGCGTCCTGATGCCCTGGAGGTCGGAGCCGGCGCCGGGCTCGGTCATGGCGATGGCGGTGATCAGGGAGCCGTCGCAGAAGCCGGGCAGCCAGCGCCGCTTCTGCTCCTCGGTGCCGAGGCCCGTCAGATAGGGCCCGATGACGTCGTTGTGCAGCCCGAGCGCGAGCCCGGCGGCGCCGGCCCGGGTGAACTCCTCGGTGAGGACGGCGCTGTGGCGGAAGTCGGCGTCGCCCCCTCCCCCGTACTCCTCGGGGACGGCGAGGCCGAGCAGGCCCTGGCGGCCCGCCGCCAGCCAGGCCTCGCGCGAGACGATGCCGTCCGCCTCCCACTGCTCGTGGTGCGGGAGCACCTCCTTGGCGAGGAAGGTGCGGACGGTCCGGCGGAACGCCTCGTGCTCGGGCGTGAAGATCTGCCGCTTCATTCGGGGGTGTCCTTCGGTTCGCGGGCGCCCCCGGGTGCGGAGGCACCCTCCGGAGCGGGGGCGCCCGTAAGGAGGTCCGGTACGTCCCAGTCGCGGGCCACCTCCGCGGTGCCGGTGCCCGGCAGGGCGGGCCCGCGGCGGACGGCGGTGGGGGTGGCGGAGAACCGCGGCGCGGGGGCGGGCTGGGTGATGCCGCCGTGCTCGGTGAAGGTGGCGCGCGCCGCGAGGTGCGGGTGGTGCGGTGCCTCGCGCAGGGACAGCACGGGCGCCACGCACGCGTCGGACCCCTCGAAGAGCGCGGTCCACTCGTCGCGCGTACGGGTCCTGAAACGGGCCGCGACCGCCTCGCGCAGCTCGTCCCAGCGGGCGGGGTCCCGGTGCGCCGAGGCGTACTCCCCGAGGCCGAGGAGCTCGGTGAACCCGGCGTAGAACCGCTCCTCCAGCGCGCCGACCGCCAGGTACCCGCCGTCGGCCGCCTCATACGTCCCGTAGTAGGGGCAGCCGCCGTCCAGGAGGTTGGCGCCGCGCCGGTCCTGCCAGCCGCCGGCGGCCAGCATGCCGTGGATCATCGAGGAGAGGTGGGCCGTGCCGTCCACGATCGCCGCGTCCACGACCTGTCCGGCGCCGGTGGCGCGCGCGTGGTGGAGGGCGGCGAGGACGCCGACGACGAGGTAGAGCGAGCCGCCCGCGTAGTCCCCCAGGAGGTTGGCGGGGACGGCGGGCGGCCCGTCCGGGGCGCCGATCATGCCGAGGGTGCCGGTCAGCGCGATGTAGGCGATGTCGTGCCCGGCGCGCGGGGCGAGCGGCCCTTCCTGGCCCCAGCCGGTCATCCGGCCGTAGACGAGCGCCGGGTTGCGGGCGTGGCAGGTGGCGGGCCCGACGCCCAGGCGCTCGGCGACGCCGGGGCGGTAGCCCTCG
>NZ_JABTYA010000316.1:0-929 GCF_013302945.1 Streptomyces sp. 8P21H-1
GCCCTTCGGCGCACCGGTCTTGCGCGGCGCGAACCAGTCGCTCGCCTTCTCCCCGCCGCTACCGCCACCGTCGGTGCCGGCGGGCAGGGCGTGGGACCCCGTGTCGGGGTCCGCGGACCCGCCCGCGGAGGCGGCCGGTCCGGCGGTCGGTCCCGCGTCGGAAGCAGGCGCCTGCGAGGCACCCGTGGCGTCGGAGGACTCCCCGTTGGCGACGGGCTTGCGCACGACGACCGGCGGGATCGGCCGGGATCCGGGGATGTTGATGCGGATCCGGGTCGTCAGCGTGGTCTCGGTCTTGGGCTGTTCCGGCCGGTCGGCGGCGGCGTCGGAAGCCATGGGGGTTCCGTACGGCGGAGTCCCCGACGGGTATGCGGTTCCGCCGCGCCCGTTGGGCCCGGAGGACGAACTGTCAGTTTCACGACTCAAGGCAGGTTCTCCCGGTTGGCTCCACCGCCCGTGTACTCGACCTCGATTCGGGCGGCTCGGCGGCGCGCACCACCATACTGGCCACTTGTCCCCCGCTTCCTGCGGCCGTCGGGGAAACCCACACCGGACGTGCACCGGCGCGTCGTGGCGAAGCGGTACGTCACTTGCCAAGTCGGGCGGTGGGACCGCCCGGTTGCCACCCTTGGCCAAGGGTGGCGCACATCACAGCCACAGCCATCCCACCGAGCAGGAACAGGTAGGAACCGGCTCCCGCGGCGAAGAGGAAGTCGCCCTCCGGACGGCTGGCGGTGAGCAGGATGACGGCGACCATCCAGCCGGCCGCGGGTGCGAGGGCCCCGGCCCGGCCGCCCATCGCGTACGAGCCGCCCAGGAACAGCCCCGCCGCCCCGGCCAGCGCGAGGAGCAGCCCGCCCGGGAACCAGCCCGACTGGACCAGTGCTCCGGCCACCGCGACCAGGGCGCCGAGCAGGAAGAGCCCCAGG
>NZ_JABTYA010000030.1:0-509 GCF_013302945.1 Streptomyces sp. 8P21H-1
CCGGCTCACGGTGCGGGTGCCGGTGGGGTCGGCCGCCGAGGTGCACGTGCCGGGGCCGGGGCGCTCGGCGGTGCGCGCGCCGGACGGGGCGGAGTTCGTGCGGGTGGAGCCGGGGTTCGTCGTGTACGGAGTGGGCCACGGGAGCTGGGAGTTCGTGGGCCGGTCCGCCGCCGGCTGACTGGTCGGTGCGGGCGCGGGTGTGGATGCGGACGCGGGTCAGGAGGCCGTGCGGGCTTCGAGGTCGTTGCGGGTGTCGTCGCCGTACACTCCCGTCTCGTCCCCCCGGATGCCGTACCAGAGCTGGAAGCGCGCCACCGCCGCCGTCAGCGCGGCGTCGTACACGCCGCTGGGTGTCCCCCGGTCGTACACGTCCGGGATGCGCAGCAGCCGTTCCTGGAGGTCGCTCACCGCCGGACCGCTGTCGCCCTCGCGCAGGGTGCCGGGTCCGTCCGGGTCGGCGCCCTGCGGAACGGCGGCCGACGCCGGTGGCGCGGACGAGGCGGCGGGGG
>NZ_JABTYA010000317.1:0-1134 GCF_013302945.1 Streptomyces sp. 8P21H-1
CGGACCTGCCGCTGACCGACCTCGGCGCGCTGCCTGCGGCCCGCCGTGAGGAGGAGGCCCGGCGCCTCGCCGGGGCCGAGGCCGTACGCCCCTTCGACCTGGCCGCGGGACCCCTGCTGCGGACCGCGCTGCTGCGCCTGGCCGACGACGACCACGTCCTGCTGTACACGTACCACCACATCGTCTTCGACGGCTGGTCGCCGTCGGTGTTCTTCCGGGACCTCTTCGAGCTGTACCGCGCCCGGTGCACCGGGCGCCCCGCCGGCCTGCCCGTCCTGCCCATCCAGTACGCGGACTTCGCCGCCTGGCAGCGCTCCTGGCTGACCGGCGACCGGCTGGAGGCCGGACTCGCCTTCTGGCGCAAGGAGCTGGCGGGGCTGCGCACGGCCCCGCTGCCGCTGGACCGGCCGCGCCCGGCCGCGCAGGACTTCCGGGGCGACCTGGTGGAGTTCACCGTCGACGCCGGACGGGCCCGCGCCGTTCGGGCGTACAGCCGGGAGCAGGGCGTCACCACGTTCGTCACCATGCTGGCCCTGGTGGACGTCCTGCTCCACCACTGGACGGGCACCGACGACGTCGTCGTCGGCGTCGGCACCTCGGGGCGGGTCGATCCCGCGACGCACGAGCTGATCGGCTACTTCAACAACCTGCCGCCGTTCCGTACGAGGATCGGCGGCGACCTCACGTTCACCGACGTGGTGCGCCGGTGCGCGGACACCGTCGCCGGGGTGCTCGACCACGAGGACATGCCGTTCGAGAAGATCGTGTCCGCGGTGTGCCGGACCCGCGAACCCGGCCGCCACCCGCTCTACGACGTCGCCTACACGTACCAGAACGCCCCCGCCGCGGCCCATGTCCCGGCCGGTCTGGAGGTCACCCGGCTGCTCGACCGGGACATCGCGGGCATCGCCCCCGGCACCGCCAAGTTCGACCTCACCTTCGGCGTCACCGACCAGGACGACGGCCCGATGCACGCCTACGTGGAGTACGCGGTCGCCCTGTTCGACCGGGAGACCGTGCAGGGGCTCACCGCCTGGCTGCCCGCCCTGCTCGGTGCCGTGCTGGAGGACCCCGGGCGGCGCGTGGCCGACCTGCCGTCGGCGCCCCCGCGCGACGGCGTCCCGCGCCCCGCCG
>NZ_JABTYA010000318.1:0-767 GCF_013302945.1 Streptomyces sp. 8P21H-1
CCGCGGACGACGACCCGGTCGTCGTGGTCGGCATGGGCTGCCGCTTCCCCGGCGGCGTCGAGTCGCCCGAGGACCTCTGGCGCCTCCTCGCGGAGGGCCGCGACGCGGTCTCCGGCTTCCCCGCCGACCGCGGCTGGGACCTGGAGGCCCTCGCCCGCGGCGGCTCCGCCACCCTGGAGGGCGGCTTCCTCGACGGCGCCGGACTCTTCGACGCCTCCTTCTTCGGCATCTCCCCGCGCGAGGCCCTGGCGATGGACCCGCAGCAGCGGCTCCTCCTGGAGACCTCCTGGGAGGCCCTGGAGCGGGCCGGCATCGACCCGCAGGGGCTGCGCTCCAGCGCCACCGGCGTGTTCGTCGGCACCAACGGCCAGGACTACGCCACCATGCTGCGCCGCGGCACCACCGACGTGCAGGGCCACGCGGCCACCGGCACCACCGCCAGCGTGATGTCCGGCCGTCTGTCGTACACCCTGGGTCTTGAGGGCCCGGCCGTCACCGTCGACACCGCCTGCTCCTCCGCCCTGGTCGCCCTGCACATGGGCGCGGGCGCGCTGCGCTCCGGCGAGTGCTCCCTGGTCCTCGCGGGCGGCGTCTCGGTGATGTCCAGCCCCGACGCCTTCGTGGAGTTCACCGCGCAGGGCGGCCTGGCGGGCGACGGCCGCTGCAAGGCGTTCGCCGACTCCGCCGACGGCACCGCCTGGGGCGAGGGCGCCGGCGTCCTGGTCCTGGAGCGCCTCTCCGACGCCCGCCGCAACGGCCACCCCGTC
>NZ_JABTYA010000319.1:0-1303 GCF_013302945.1 Streptomyces sp. 8P21H-1
GGGCGCACGCGCCGGTCTCCGACCCCGCGCACGACCAGGCTGCCGACGCGGTGCCCGGTCACGTCGTCGTGGACCCGGCCGTGGCCGCCGGGCAGGCTCCGGAGGCCGGACAGGTCCTGGAGACGACCGGGCAGGTCCCGGAAGCGGTGCAGGCGCCGGAGGAGGGGTACGCGCCTCAGCAGCCGGAGGCGGATGAAGCGCCCTTCGCGCAGCCGACGGAGATCGCCGGAGCACCCGGCGCGGAGGCGGTGGAGGAGGCCGGGCCCGTCGTCGCGGAGGCCGCCCAGGCTCCGCAGACGGTTCAGGCACCGCAGGCGGTCCTGGTGCAGGACTACGCGCAGGCACCCCAGCTCGCCGACGGTTCCCTGTTCCCGCAGGCTCCGCAGGACGGCCAGGGCGCCGAGTTCGTCCAGACGGTCCCGGAGTTCGCGCACGTTCCGCAGCCCGCGCCCTTCCCGCCCGCGCCCGAGGCTCCCCAGGTCCCGCAGGCCGACGACGCCTCGCAGCCCGGGTACCCGGCCCCGGAGCCGCAGACCCAGGACACAGCCGCCCCGCCGGACGCCGAGCCCGGACAGCACGCCGAGCCTCAGGAGCGGCAGCTTCAGGAGCAGCCGCAGCCGCAGCCGGCGCAGGCCGAGCCCGTCGTCGCCGAGGCGCTCCAGGCCCAGGAAGCCCAGGACGCCCAGGGGATCGCCGGGCCCGCCGAGGGGTCCGTCCCGGAAGCCGCCGACACCGCCGAGCAGCTCCAAGACCCCCGGATCCAGGACGTACCGCTTCAGGAGGCGCCGGAGCAGGACCTCTCCCCGGCGGCCGGGCAGCCCGTCGGCGTCGGCCGGTTCGTACCGGTCGAGGGCGTGGTTCCCACCACCCCCCACCTGGCTCCCACCCCGCCGCACGGCGTGAGCGTGCAGCCCCTCCCGGAGGAGCTGAGCGGACAGCCGGCCGAAGAGACGGCGGATCCGACGGACTCGACGGACCAGGTCGAACCGCCCGTCGAGCAGCCGCAGTCCCAACCCCAGCCGGAACCGGCCCCGGAGACCGAGGACGACGAGGAGCCCCTCCTCGTGCTGCCCGCCCCCAGGGAGCCCGAGCCGGTCGTCGGGGAGGCCGAGGCCGGTGTCGGGGCCGGGCCGGTGGCGCCGGTGGTCCCCGAGGCCGGGGCGACGCCCGAACCCGCCCCCGTACCGCCCGTTCCCGCCGAAGGCGCGGACGCCGAGGCCGCCCGGGACGCGGAGGGCGCCGAGGCCGTGGAAGACGCCGAGGGCACCGAAGGCACCGGCCCGGAACCCGTGGCCGCGCAGCG
>NZ_JABTYA010000320.1:0-2828 GCF_013302945.1 Streptomyces sp. 8P21H-1
GTGCCGCCCCGCACGCGTGGCGGCGTCCACGGCCAGGGACACCGCGCCACCGCCGTGACCGTCGTGACCGTCTGCGGTCAGGCGCTCGAGCCAGCGGCGGAGCGCCTCCAGGGGGCCGTACGCGTCCAGCAGGCGCGGCGCGGCGGCGACGAGCACCTCCAGCTCGTCCCGGTAGACGGCCAGCAGCAGGGCCTCGCGGTGGGGGAAGTGGCGGTACATCGTGCCCTGACCGACGCAGGCCGCCTTCGCGACCGCCTGAAGGGTCGCGGAGGGGTCGTCGGCGAAGACCGCGCGCGCGGTCCCGACGATGCGGGCGCGGTTCTCCCGGGCGTCCGAGCGCGGGGCGCGCCGAGGGGGTCGGATCATTGGGCGCCTTCCGTTCCGGTCCACGGCATGCCTGCCGCGTGCACGCCGCCGCCATTCTTATCCACTTGTTGGCCGGGTGACAAGTTTGTTGTAGGGTCCGTGCCATGACCACCGCCCGCCGCACCCAGAAGCAGCGCCGTGAAGAGGCCGAGACCGCGCTGCTGCACGCCGCCGCCGAACTGGTCGACGAACAGGGGGTGGGAGCGCTGACGCTGGCGCGCGTGGGTGAGCGGGCCGGTTACAGCCGCGGGATCGTGACCCACTACTTCGGGTCGAAGCAGGCGCTCGTCGAACACCTGGCGCGCTCGGCCCAGGCCGGATTCGTCCCCGGTCTGGAGGGCGTGCCGCCCGGCCTCGACCGGCTGCTGCGGCTGATCGACGGCTACATCGGGGAACTCGGCCGCATGGGCGTGCTGAACAGGGTCTTCCTCAGACTGTGGACCGAGTCCGCGTCCGTGCCGGACCTGGCCCCCGTCTTCCGCGAGCGCGACGAGGCGTTCCTCGCGGACCTGGAGGAGGATCTCGCCGCCGGCATCGCCGGGGGCACGATCCGTGCCGACGTGGCACCCGGTCCGACCGCGGTCGCGGTCGTCGCACAGCTCCGCGGCATCGGCGTGCAGCGGCTGGTCGATCCCGGACGCGTCGACACGGAGCTGCTGCGGACCCACGTCACCGGACACTGGCGCCGGGCGCTGACGCCCGCCTGAGCCGCCGTGCCGGCGAACTGCTGGGTCCCCGGACCGTTCACCGCCCCATTCATGGGCTCATGCCACCCGATGTGTGTGATGTCGGCATCGCATTGTCCGACTGCTGAGGGGTACGCGGGCCGGGGGCAAGATCGCTGCCGCCACCTGCGGACAGGTGACCGTACGGCGGTGCCGGGCCCCGGTTCCGCGCGGCGCGTGCGGAACCGCTCGGTGGCGTGGTGGAAGGACGGGCACAGCGCAGTGACGATGGCCGATGGACTGTTCGCATGTATAGGGGTGGGCGCGCTCGGCGCGGCGGTGCTGCCGCGCCTGGTGGCCGGACGGCCGCTCTCGCTGCCCCTGGTGTTCCTGGTGGGCGGCATCGCCGTGTACCTGCTGCCCCTGCCGCTGCCCGAGGTCGATCCGGTGGACGACCGGCTGCTGACGGAGCACATCACCGAGATCGGTGTGCTCATCGCGCTGATGGGGGCCGGACTGGCACTCAACCGGCCGGTCGGCCGACGGCGCTGGGGCACGACCTGGCGGCTGCTGGGCGTGACGATGCCGCTGACCGTCGTGGTCACCGCCCTCGTCGCGTGGTGGCTGCTGGACTGGCCGCCGGCCGCCGCCCTGCTGCTGGCCGCCGTACTGGCCCCGACCGATCCGGTGCTCGCCTCGGAGGTGCGGGTGGGCGAGCCCACCGAGGACGAGGACGACGAGGACGAGGTGCGCTTCGCCCTCACCAGCGAGGCGGGGCTCAACGACGGGCTCGCCTTTCCCCTGACGTACGCGGCGGTGGCACTGGCCGCCGCCGCGGGCAGCGGCTGGTCCACGGACTGGGTCGGCACCTGGGTGGTGGAGGACGTCGCCTTCAAGTGCGTCGTCGGCGTGCTGGGCGGGCTGCTGGCCGGACGGCTGCTGGGCTGGCTGTTCTTCCGGCCCCGCTCGCCGGAGCTGCGCCTGTCCGAACACCGGGAGGGCTTCGTCGCCCTGGGCGCCACCTTCCTGTCGTACGGGCTGACCGAGGTGGTGGGCGGCTACGGCTTCCTCGCCGTGTTCACCACCGCCTGCACGATCCGGGCGGCCGAGCGCGCCCACGGCTTCCACAACATCCTGCACGACTTCGTGGAGCAGATAGAGCGCCTGTTCACCGCGACGGTGCTGTTCCTGCTGGGCGCCTTCATCGCGCTGGGCGGCCTCGCCGCCCTGACCTGGCAGGGCGCCGTCACGGCCCTGGCGGTGCTCCTGGTGATCAGGCCGCTATCCGGGTGGGCCGGGCTGCTGGGCAGCCGGCTGGGGAACAGGGAGCGGTGGGTGGTCGCGGGGTACGGCATCCGCGGCATCGGTTCGCTGTACTACCTGGCGTACGGACTGGGCCAGCACGACTTCCCGGTGCCGGAGCGGGAGTTGTGGGCGGTGGTGACCTTCACCGTACTGGTCTCGGTCGTCCTGCACGGCGTCACGGCAGGACCTGTGGTGTCCCGCCTCGACAGGCTGCGGACGGACTCGTCCCCGCAACAGGAGAGCGCTTGAGGGAAGGGGCGGGCCCTCCGGGTCCGCCCCCGCCGGCAGGAAGCGACTCGACCGTGTGGTCGGCCCTACTTGCCGGGGGGAAGCTGGTCGTGCAGCCGCTTCCAGTACCGGTGGACGTGCTTCTCGGCCTCTTCCAGGGCGGCGCGTTCGTCCACGGAGAAGGGCTCCGCACCGGGCTCGGCGCCGGGCTCGGCGCCGAGCGCGGTAACGGGCGCGGTGCGGCGCCACGGTGCGCGGGCCGAG
>NZ_JABTYA010000321.1:0-936 GCF_013302945.1 Streptomyces sp. 8P21H-1
CGCAGGGCACGGCCGACACCGACCGGGGCGCCCCACTGCAGGGCGCGGGCGTGCTCCTCCTCGGCCAGGACCCGGGCGGCGCGGATGTCGCCCAGCCGGCGGTGGACGCCGACGGCCCACGGGCGCCAGGGGAAGAGCACCGGGTTGGACCAGCCCGCGGCCTCCAGCTGGCGGCCGCAGGACCGGAGCGAGTCGAGGGCGCCCGTGTGGTCGCCCGCGGCGATCTCGCCGGTGGCCTCCAGCAGGCGGAGCAGACCGGTGAGGGTGAGCCCCTGGGGGCGGATGCGGCCCGCGCGGTGCAGTACGCGTTCGGCGAGGGAGGGGTCGCGGGACTCCAGGGCGACGATGGCGTGCGTCATGGTCGCGACCGTGCCCAGGGTGTGGTGGTCGGACTCGGTCATGCCCAGCGCCGTCTCGGACTGCTCGCGGGCCTGGACGAGCCGGCCGCGGCCCAGGTGGACGAGGGCCTGCTCGATGTGGACCAGCGCGTTGGCGGGGGTGGAGCGCCGGCCGCGCGCACGGTGCTCGAGGGCGAGCCAGGAGTCGAGGGCCTCCACCGAGTCGGCGGCGATCATGGTGATGATCACCAGGGGGAGGGTGGAGTGGATGCGGGCGGAGGTGGCGGGTTCGCGCTCCAGGACGCGTTCCGCGAGGCGCACCACCTCGGCGGCGGGCAGCCGGCTGCCGAGGGTGACGGCACCGAGCAGCGCGATCGTCAGTTCCCGCTCGGCGCCGGTGTCCAGGGGCGGTTCGGGGCCGAGTTCCTTCAGCCGGTCGGCCGCCGCGGCCAGTTCGACGGGGTCCTCGTGACCGCAGTGCCGCAGCCTGGCCTCCAGGCGGAGCGCCAGGTCGCGGTCGGAGCCGGTGAGCAGGGACGCCGGGCCGAGCCCTTCGGCCGCCTGCCGCAGCAGGTCGACCACGGCCAGCGGCGCGGGG
>NZ_JABTYA010000322.1:0-7140 GCF_013302945.1 Streptomyces sp. 8P21H-1
CCGGTCCGGGCGGCCCGGACGGTCGGGCGGCCCGGGAGAAGGAAAAGCAGTCCACAGGTCCGCGCCGCGGATCCACAGCCCTGAGGGGGGTCGGCGAACGACCATGCACGTCACGCATCTGTCGCTGGCCGACTTCCGCTCGTACGCCCGGGTCGAGGTCCCGCTCGATCCGGGCGTCACCGCGTTCGTGGGGCCCAACGGACAGGGCAAGACCAACCTCGTCGAGGCCGTGGGCTATCTCGCCACCCTCGGCAGCCACCGGGTCTCGTCCGACGCGCCCCTCGTGCGGATGGGCGCGGAGCGGGCGGTCATCCGGGCCAATGTCCGGCAGGGCGAGCGGCAGCAGCTCGTGGAGCTGGAGCTGAACCCGGGCCGGGCGAACCGCGCCCGCATCAACAGGTCCTCGCAGGTCAGACCCCGTGACGTGGTCGGCATCGTACGCACCGTGCTGTTCGCGCCCGAGGACCTGGCGCTCGTGAAGGGCGACCCCGGCGAGCGCCGGCGCTTCCTCGACGAACTGGTCACCGCGCGCTCGCCGCGGATGGCGGGGGTGCGCTCGGACTACGAGCGGGTCCTGAAGCAGCGCAACACGCTCCTGAAGTCGGCGGCGCTCGCCCGCCGCCACGGCGGTCGCACGATGGACCTGTCCACGCTCGACGTGTGGGACCAGCACCTGGCGAGGGTCGGCGCCGAGCTGCTCGCCCAGCGGATCGACCTGATCGCCACGATCCAGCCGCTGGCCGACAAGGCGTACGAGCAGCTGGCGCCCGGGGGCGGCCCGGTGGCCCTGGAGTACCGGGCCTCGTCCCCCGGGATCACCGGCCACGCGCGCGAGGAACTGTACGAGCAGCTGATGGGGGCCCTGGCGGAGACCCGCAAGCAGGAGATCGAGCGGGGCGTCACCCTGGTGGGCCCCCACCGGGACGAACTGCTGCTCAAACTGGGCCGGCTGCCCGCGAAGGGGTACGCGTCGCACGGCGAGTCCTGGTCGTACGCGCTGGCGCTGCGCCTGGCCTCGTACGACCTGCTGCGGACCGAGGGCAACGAGCCGGTGCTGGTCCTCGACGACGTGTTCGCCGAGCTGGACACCCGCCGCCGCGAACGCCTCGCCGAGCTGGTCGCCCCCGGCGAGCAGGTGCTGGTGACGGCCGCGGTCGACGACGACGTGCCGGACGTGCTGACGGGGACGCGGTACGCCGTGTCCGAGGGCGCGGTGGAGCGGGTATGAGCCGGAACACACCCGAGCCGGAAAATCCTCCCGGCCCTCCCGGCCCTCCCGGTCCTCCCGGCCTCCCGGAGTCCTCCGGGCCCGCCAAGCCTTCCGGCCCTTCCGGGTCTCCCGTACCCCCCGAGCCCTCCGGGGTCGACCTCGCGCGCGTGGCGCTGCGCGCGGCGAAGGAACGGGCACGCGCGCGCGGGGACGCGGTGCGGGACCGGAAGCAGGCGCGTCGCGGCGGCCTGCGCTCCGGCGCGCACGCCGACGGGCGCGACCCCATGGCCCTCGGGTCCGCCATCAGCCGGCTCATCACCGAGCGCGGCTGGGAGGCCCCGGCCGCCGTCGGCGGGGTCATGGGCCGCTGGCCGCAGATCGTCGGGGACGACCTGGCCAAGCACTGCGTACCGGAGAAATACGACGAGGACGAGCGCGTACTGATCGTGCGGTGCGACTCGACGGCCTGGGCCACCAATCTGCGGCTGCTCGCCCCGCAGCTGGTCGCACGCCTGAACGCGGACCTCGGGCATGGCACCGTGCGGCTGATCAAGGTACTGGGTCCCGGTGGTCCCGCCCACCGCTACGGCCCCTTGCGCGCCCCCGGCAGCACGGGTCCCGGCGACACCTACGGGTGAGCCAGACCGGACGGTATGCCCTTCGTAGCGGGGGGTTGACGCCCCGAAGCGCTGAGTGCCGCTCTGCGCCTCCTCGGCCCCGGGTCCGCATATGGGGAGTCGGTGGAGACCGGTTCAGGGCGGCACATGCGGACTCAGGTACCGGCAAACCCCCATCACTGTCAGTGCTACCGGTAGACTGGAAGCTAATCCCGCCCCACTTGTGGGACACACCGAGCAACGCTGACTAAGGCTTACCGACGCATCACGCCGCAGCCGCTCCGAGCCTCCCCCGAGGAGGACCCCGGAGCTTGGCCTGTGCTGTGCCAGAAAGGGCGCTTCGTGGCCGATTCCGGCAACCCCAACGAGAACACCCCGTCCACCGGCGAGGGCGCCAAGATCGAGGCCCACGCCTCGAACGGCGAGGTCACGGCCTCGTACGACGCCAGCGCCATCACCGTCCTCGAGGGTCTGGACGCGGTCCGCAAGCGACCCGGCATGTACATCGGATCGACCGGTGAACGCGGGCTGCACCACCTCGTGTACGAGGTGGTCGACAACTCCGTCGACGAGGCGCTGGCCGGCCACGCGGACACGATCGACGTCACGATCCTGCCCGACGGCGGCGTCCGCGTCGTCGACAACGGACGCGGCATCCCGGTGGGCATCGTCCCCTCCGAGGGCAAGCCCGCCGTGGAGGTCGTGCTGACCGTGCTGCACGCGGGCGGCAAGTTCGGCGGCGGCGGTTACGCGGTCTCCGGCGGTCTGCACGGCGTGGGCGTGTCCGTCGTGAACGCGCTGTCCACCAAGGTGGCGGTGGAGATCAGGACCGACGGCCACCGCTGGACGCAGGACTACAAGCTCGGCGTCCCGACGGCACCGCTGGCCCAGCACGAGGCCACGGAGGAGACCGGCACGTCGGTCACCTTCTGGGCCGACGGGGACATCTTCGAGACGACGGACTACTCCTTCGAGACGCTCTCGCGGCGCTTCCAGGAGATGGCGTTCCTCAACAAGGGTTTGACGATCAAACTCACCGACGAGCGCGATTCGGCGAAGGCCACGGTGGGCGCCGACGAGGCCGGTGCGGACGAGCCCGAAGAGGTCAAGACCGTCACGTACCACTACGAGGGCGGCATCGTCGACTTCGTGACGTACCTCAATTCCCGCAAGGGCGAGGTGGTCCACCCCACCGTGATCGACATCGAGGCCGAGGACAGGGAGCGCATGCTCTCCGTCGAGGTCGCGATGCAGTGGAACGGCGGCTACAGCGAGGGCGTGTACTCCTTCGCCAACACCATCCACACCCATGAGGGCGGCACGCACGAGGAGGGCTTCCGTGCGGCGCTCACCGGTCTCATCAACCGGTACGCGCGCGACAAGAAGCTGCTGCGCGAGAAGGACGACAACCTCACGGGCGACGACATCCGCGAGGGTCTGACGGCGATCATCTCGGTCAAGCTCGGCGAGCCCCAGTTCGAGGGGCAGACGAAGACCAAGCTGGGCAACACCGAGGCGAAGACCTTCGTCCAGAGGGTCGTGCACGAGCACCTCACGGACTGGCTGGACCGCAACCCGAACGAGGCCGCGGACATCATCCGCAAGTCCATCCAGGCGGCGACCGCGCGCGTGGCGGCCCGCAAGGCCCGCGACCTCACCCGCCGCAAGGGCCTCCTGGAGACGGCGTCGCTGCCGGGCAAGCTGAGCGACTGCCAGTCGAACGACCCCACCAAGTGCGAGATCTTCATCGTCGAGGGCGACTCCGCCGGCGGGTCGGCCAAGTCCGGCCGCAACCCCCAGTACCAGGCGATCCTCCCGATCCGGGGCAAGATCCTCAACGTCGAGAAGGCGCGGATCGACAAGATCCTGCAGAACCAGGAGATCCAGGCGCTGATCTCGGCCTTCGGCACCGGGGTCCACGAGGACTTCGACATCGAGAAGCTCCGCTATCACAAGATCATCCTGATGGCGGACGCCGACGTCGACGGCCAGCACATCAACACCCTGCTGCTGACCTTCCTGTTCCGCTTCATGCGGCCGCTGGTCGAGGCCGGGCACGTGTTCCTGTCCCGTCCGCCGCTCTACAAGATCAAGTGGGGTCGCGACGACTTCGAGTACGCGTACTCGGACCGTGAGCGCGACGCCCTGATCGAACTGGGCCGGCAGAACGGCAAGCGCATCCGCGACGACTCGGTGCAGCGCTTCAAGGGTCTCGGCGAGATGAACGCCGAGGAGCTGCGCGTCACGACCATGGACCAGGAGCACCGCGTCCTCGGCCAGGTCACGCTCGACGACGCCGCCCAGGCCGACGACCTCTTCTCGGTCCTGATGGGCGAGGACGTCGAGGCGCGCCGCGCGTTCATCCAGCGCAACGCCAAGGACGTCCGCTTCCTCGACATCTGAGTCGGTCCGCTGACCGCATCGGAAAGGATCTGCACCAGCAATGACCGACGAGAACACTCCGATCAACCCGCTCACCCCGATCGACCCGACCGGCCCGGACGGGGACAGCGCGTTCTCCCTGCGGGTCGAGCCCGTCGGGCTCGAGACCGAGATGCAGCGCTCGTACCTCGACTACGCGATGTCCGTCATCGTGTCGCGTGCGCTGCCCGACGTGCGGGACGGCCTCAAGCCCGTCCACCGCCGCGTGCTGTACGCCATGTACGACGGCGGCTACCGGCCGGAGAAGGGCTTCTACAAGTGCGCCCGCGTCGTCGGCGACGTCATGGGCAACTACCACCCGCACGGCGACTCCTCGATCTACGACGCGCTGGTGCGCCTCGCGCAGCCGTGGTCGATGCGGATGCCGCTGGTGGACTCGAACGGCAACTTCGGTTCACCGGGCAACGACCCGGCCGCCGCCATGCGGTACACCGAGTGCAAGCTGATGCCGCTGTCCATGGAGATGGTCCGCGACATCGACGAGGAGACCGTCGACTTCACGGACAACTACGACGGCCGCTCCCAGGAGCCGACCGTCCTGCCGGCCCGCTTCCCGAACCTGCTGATCAACGGCTCGGCGGGCATCGCGGTCGGCATGGCCACCAACATCCCGCCGCACAACCTGCGCGAGGTCGCGGCCGGCGCCCAGTGGTACCTGGAGAACCCGGAGGCCTCGCACGAGGAGCTCCTGGACGCGCTGATCGAGCGCATCAAGGGCCCCGACTTCCCGAGCGGCGCCCTGGTGGTGGGCCGCAAGGGCATCGAGGAGGCGTACCGCACCGGCCGCGGCTCCATCACGATGCGCGCGGTCGTGGCGGTCGAGGAGATCCAGAACCGCCAGTGCCTGGTGGTCACCGAGCTCCCCTACCAGGTCAACCCCGACAACCTGGCGCAGAAGATCGCCGACCTGGTGAAGGACGGCAAGATCGGCGGCATCGCGGACGTCCGGGACGAGACCTCGTCGCGCACGGGCCAGCGCCTGGTCATCGTCCTGAAGCGGGACGCGGTCGCCAAGGTCGTCCTGAACAACCTCTACAAGCACACCGACCTGCAGACGAACTTCGGCGCCAACATGCTGGCGCTGGTGGACGGCGTGCCGCGGACCCTGTCGCTCGACGCGTTCATCCGCCACTGGGTGGCGCACCAGGTCGAGGTCATCGTCCGCCGGACGAAGTTCCGGCTGCGCAAGGCCGAGGAGCGGGCGCACATCCTGCGCGGCCTCCTGAAGGCCCTGGACGCCATCGACGAGGTCATCGCGCTGATCCGGCGCAGCGACACCGTCGAGATCGCGCGGGAGGGCCTCATGGGCCTCCTGGAGATCGACGACATCCAGGCGAACGCCATCCTGGAGATGCAGCTGCGCCGGCTGGCCGCCCTGGAGCGCCAGAAGATCGTCGCCGAGCACGACGAGCTCCAGGCGAAGATCCGCGAGTACAACGCGATCCTGGCCTCGCCCGAGCGGCAGCGCACCATCATCAGCGAGGAGCTCGCCGCGATCGTCGAGAAGTTCGGCGACGACCGCCGCTCCAAGCTGGTGCCCTTCGACGGCGACATGTCCATGGAGGACCTGATCGCCGAGGAGGACATCGTGGTGACCATCACGCGCGGTGGCTACATCAAGCGGACCAAGACCGAGGACTACCGCTCGCAGAAGCGCGGCGGCAAGGGCGTACGGGGCACGAAGCTCAAGGAAGACGACATCGTCGACCACTTCTTCGTGTCGACGACACACCACTGGCTGCTGTTCTTCACCAACAAGGGACGCGTCTACCGCGCCAAGGCGTACGAGCTCCCCGACGCCGGACGGGAGGCGCGCGGGCAGCACGTCGCGAACCTGCTGGCCTTCCAGCCGGACGAGGCGATCGCCGAGATCCTCGCGATCCGCGACTACGAGGCGGTGCCCTACCTGGTGCTCGCCACCAAGGGCGGTCTGGTGAAGAAGACGCCGCTGAAGGATTACGATTCACCGCGTTCGGGTGGTGTCATCGCGATCAATCTCCGCGAAACGGAGGACGGTTCCGATGACGAACTGATCGGGGCCGAGCTGGTTTCGGCAGCGGACGATCTGCTTCTGATCAGCAAGAAGGCCCAGTCGATCAGGTTCACCGCGACGGACGACGCGCTGCGTCCCATGGGCCGTGCCACCTCGGGCGTCAAGGGGATGAGCTTCCGCGAGGGGGACGAGCTCCTCTCGATGAATGTCGTCCGACCCGGTACGTTCGTGTTCACTGCCACGGACGGCGGGTACGCGAAGCGGACCGCCGTCGACGAGTACCGCGTCCAGGGCCGCGGCGGTCTGGGTATCAAGGCTGCCAAGATCGTCGAGGACCGCGGCTCGCTCGTCGGCGCGCTGGTGGTCGAGGAGACGGACGAGATCCTCGCCATCACACTGTCCGGCGGTGTGATTCGCACGCGAGTCAACGAGGTCAGGGAGACGGGCCGTGACACCATGGGCGTCCAACTGATCAACCTGGGCAAGCGCGATGCCGTCGTAGGTATCGCACGCAACGCCGAGGCCGGTCGTGAGGCCGAGGAAGTCGACGGGGTGGTCGACGACCCGGACGAGATCGAGACGGTCGCCGGCACGGCCGGCACGGACGAGGACGAGCGGTCCTCGGACGAGTAGCGAGGAGTGAGTCATCGTGAGCGGAGCCACGGGCGCCGGTTCGACCGATACGGGAACGGACGGCGGCCGTGGCTCCGCCACGGAGGCGACCGACTCCCATGATTCTCATGGATCCCAGGGGGGAACTGTGACGGACACCCGAGGCCCGCAGACGCCGCAGTACGCGGCCGGTGCGGCCCCAGGCCCGCAGGTGCCTCCGGGCCCCGCGGCACCCGCCGGCCCGAAGGCCCCGGCGGGCCAGGCGG
>NZ_JABTYA010000323.1:0-5302 GCF_013302945.1 Streptomyces sp. 8P21H-1
ATGGACCCCGTCCACGGCTACCAGGTCACCAACGTCGAAGCGGCCATGTCCTCGCCGTCCAGTCTCCTGCACTGGACCCGGCGCATGATCGAGATCCGCAAGCTGAACCCCGCCTTCGGCCTGGGCACCTACACCGAACTGCCCTCCTCCAACCCCGCCGTCATCGCCTTCCTGCGCGAAGCCCCCTCCGCGGAGGGGAACGGGGACGATCTCGTCCTGTGCGTGCACAACTTCTCGCGCGTCCCCCAGCCCACCGAACTCGACCTGCAGACCTTCAGCGGACGCCACCCCGTCGAACTCATCGGCGGCGTCCGCTTCCCCGCCATCGGCGAACTGCCCTACCTCCTCACCCTCGCCGGCCACGGCTTCTACTGGTTCCGCCTCCACCAGGACCCCACTCCGCTCACCACACGCCGATTGACGGTGTGCTCCTGAAAGGACGGGTCGTCATGCGCAAGGTCGTCTCACCCCGCCCCAGCGGCCACACTCCGGCCCATCTGCTGACGTCGCTCGCCGATCTGCTGCGGACCTGGCTGCCCGAGCAGCGCTGGTTCGCGGGCAAGGGCCGGCGGGTCACGGAGCTGTCCCTGCTCTCGGTCACCGAACTGCACCCGACGTGCCTGCACCTCCTGGTCTGCACCGGGCAGACCTCGTCCCCGTCGCAGCCCGGCGACTGCTACCAGCTGCTCCTGGGGGTCGGGGAGGAACTGCCTCCCCGGCTGGCCCACGCCCGCATCGGGCGGGCGAGCCAGGGGCCGCTGGCCGGTCTGACCGTGTACGACGCCCTCCAGGAGCCCCGCTCCGCCGACCTTCTCCTGGAGCGGCTGCGCACGGCCGGGACGGCGGGTCCCCTGCGGTTCGAGCGTGACGCGAAGGTGTCCGTCCCGGCCGGTCTCACGCCGCGCCTCCTGGGCGCCGAGCAGTCCAACACCTCGCTGGTGTACGGCGACGCCTACATCCTCAAGGTCTTCCGGCGGGTCCAGCCCGGCGTCAACCCGGACCTGGAGGTGCCGTGGGCCCTGGCCCGCCAGGGGTGCACCCGGGTGCCGGCCCCCGTGGCGTGGTTCCGGACCTCGCAACCGCAGGTGGCGACGCTCGGTGTGCTCCAGCCGTTCCTGCCGGGCGCCGCCGACGGATGGACCCTGGCGCTCGAAGCGCTCACCGCGGGACGGGACTTCGCGGACGAGGCGTACGAACTGGGGCGGGCGACCGCCGAGGTGCACCTCGCGCTGGCCGCGGCGTTCGCCCCGGGCGCGCCGGCCGGGCACGGGAGCAGACGGCTCGCGGCCGCGATGATCGAGCGGCTGGACGCGACGAGCCGGTCGGTGCCCGAGCTGCTGCCCTACGCGGACGGGCTGCGGGGCGCCTTCGACGAGCTGGCCGCCCTCGACTCGGGCCGTCCGGTGCAGCGGATCCACGGCGACCTGCACCTGGGCCAGGTGCTGCGGGCCGGGGAGCGGTGGTTCGTCATCGACTTCGAGGGCGAGCCGGCCCGTCCGATCGCCGAACGCCGCCGGCCGCAGTCCCCCGTACGCGATGTCGCGGGGATGCTGCGCTCCTTCGACTACGCCGCGCGCAGCCGCCACCCGTGGCGCCCGGAGTGGGCGCTCCGCTGCCGGGAGGCCTACTGCGCCGGGTACGCCGTCCAGGCGCGGTGGGACCCGCGTGCGCAGCCCGAGCTGCTGCGGGCGTACGAGACGGACCGGGCCGTGTACGAGGCCCTGTACGAGGCGCGGCACCGGCCCGACTGGCTCCCCGTGCCGATGGCGGCGATCGCCCGCCTGGCCGAGCACCACCCCGTGCAGTCCGGCGGTCCGCACACGCCGGTCCCTTCCTTCCACAGCGCCCAAGGAGGCTGAAACGTGACAGGCCGCAACATCTCCGTGCCCCTGACCCCGCCGCCGTCCGTGCACGTCCGAGCTGCCGGGGCCGGTCCGTCCGGGCCGGGGCCGGGCGGCGCGGCCGGACGGCAGCCGGTCTCCTCGCTGGACGGGGCGGACCGCGAACGGCTCCTGTCGGGGGCCCATCACGATCCGCACGCACTGCTCGGGGCGCATCCGGTGCCGGACGGCGTCGTCGTGCGTGCGCTGCGGCCGTTCGCCGAGTCCGTGGCGGTGGCGCTGCCGGACGGGCTGCGGATGGTGCTGGACAGCGAGGGCGGTGGCCTCTTCTCGGGAGTGCTGCCGCTCGACCCGGTTCCCGAGTACACGCTGCTGGTCAGGTACGAGGGCGGTGTCGAGCTGGAGGTGGAGGACCCGTACCGCTTCCTGCCGGCGCTCGGCGAACTCGATCTGCACCTCGTCCGCGAGGGCCGGCACGAGGAGCTGTGGCGGGCGCTCGGCGCCGAGCCGATGACGCACCAGGGCGTGGCGGGCACCCGCTTCACGGTGTGGGCGCCGAACGCCCGGGGGGTGCGGGTGGCCGGGGACTTCACCTTCTGGGACGGCACGCAGTTCCCGATGCGCTCGCTGGGCGCGGCCGGGGTGTGGGAGCTGTTCCTGCCGGGGGTCGGCGAGGGCGCGCGGTACAAGTTCGAGATCACGTCCCGCCACGGCGAGCGGTTCCTCAAGGCGGACCCGATGGCCCGGCGCACCGAGGTGCCGCCCGACACCGCGTCCGTCGTCACGGCCGCGCACCACGAGTGGGGCGACGCACGGTGGATGGCCCACCGCGGCGACACACCGGTGCACATGGCTCCGTTCTCCGTGTACGAGGTCCACCTCGCGAGCTGGCGGCCGGGGCTGACGTACCGGCAGCTCGCCGACGAGCTGCCCGCGTACGTCGCCGACCTCGGCTTCACCCACGTGGAGCTGATGCCGGTCGCCGAACACCCCTTCGGCGGCTCCTGGGGCTACCAGGTCACCGGCTTCTACGCGCCCACCTCCCGGCTGGGCACCCCGGACGACTTCAGGTACCTCGTCGACGCCCTGCACCGGGCCGGCATCGGCGTGATCATGGACTGGGTGCCCGCGCACTTCCCGAAGGACGACTGGGCGCTGGCGCGCTTCGACGGGGAGCCGCTGTACGAGCCGGGCGACGACCGGCGCGCCGAGCACCCCGACTGGGGCACCTACGAGTTCGACTTCGACCGGGTGGAGGTGCGCAACTTCCTCGTCGCCAACGCCGTGTACTGGTGCGAGGAGTTCCACATCGACGGGCTGCGGGTCGACGCCGTCGCCTCCATGCTCTACCTCGACTACTCGCGCGAGGACGGGCAGTGGACGCCGAACGTCCACGGCGGCCGGGAGGACCTCGGCGCGACGGCGTTCCTCCAGGAGATGAACGCGACGCTGTACCGGCGGGTGCCGGGGATCGTGACCATCGCGGAGGAGTCGACCGCCTGGGACGGGGTGACCCGCTCCACCGACTCCGGCGGCCTCGGGTTCGGCCTGAAGTGGAACATGGGGTGGATGCACGACTCGCTGGAGTACATCCGCCACGAGCCCGTGCACCGCAAGTACCACCACCACGAGATGACGTTCTCGATGGTGTACGCGTACAGCGAGAACTACGTGCTGCCGATCTCCCACGACGAGGTCGTGCACGGCAAGCAGGCGCTGGTGTCGAAGATGCCCGGCGACTGGTGGCAGCGGCGCGCGAACCACCGTGCCTACCTGGGCTTCATGTGGGCCCACCCCGGCAAGCAGCTCCTGTTCATGGGCCAGGAGTTCGCGCAGGGCGCCGAGTGGTCGCAGGAGCACGGCCCCGACTGGGGGCTGCTCGATCCGGCGTACGGCGCGGAGGCGGACCACCGGGGGGTGCGGGACCTCGTCCGCGAGCTCAATCTGCAGTACCGGGCCACCCGGGCGCTCTGGGAGCGGGACACCTCCCCCGCCGGGTTCGCGTGGGTCGCCGGGGACGCGGCTGAGGACAACGTCTTCGCGTTCCTGCGGTTCGCGGCGGACGGGAGCCCGCTGCTGGCCGTCTCCAACTTCTCCCCGGTGGTGCGGCACGACTACCGGCTGGGTGTCCCGGACGGCGTGGCCGCCTGGCGGGAGGTCCTGAACACCGACGCGACGTGCTTCGGCGGCAGCGGTGTCACCCGCTCCGGCGCCGTCAAGGCAGACCGGGAGGGGTGGCAGGGGTGGCCGTCCGGGGTGCGGCTCACGCTGCCGCCGCTGGCGACGGTGTGGCTGCGGCCCGCGTAGGTCCGCCCTCTCCGCTCCGCTCCCTCTCCGGTCCGCTCCCGGTCGGCTCCGCTCCCGGCCCGGAGAACCGGCCCCCGTGTACGCCCGCCCTCCGGGGGAAGGCGCGCACGGGGGCCGGGCCGCGCCCTGCGGGCACGTCCCGCCGGGGCCGTTCATTGCCCGGTCGCCGCCTCCCGGCACTGATCCCGCAGCGCAGGCAGATTGGACTTCCGTGGCCGACACCGTTTCCCCCTGGCCCCACTCCCCCGTCAAGGTCGGCCTGGTCGGCGCCGGCCCCTGGGCGCGGGGGGTGCACGCGCCCGTCCTGGCCGCCGGACCCGAGACGGAGCTGACGGCGGTGTGGGCGCGGCGTCCGGAGGCGGCGCGGGAGACCGCCGAGCCGTACGGAGCCGTCGCCGCGGGGCGTTTCGAGGAGCTGCTCGACCTGTGCGAGGCGGTGGCCTTCGCGGTGCCGCCGGACATCCAGGCGGATCTCGCCGTACGCGCGGCGAAGGCGGGCAAGGCGGTGCTGCTGGAGAAGCCGGTTGGGCTGGACGTGCCGTCCGCCCGGCGGCTCGTCGACGCGATCGACGAGGCCGGGGTCGTCTCCCAGGTCGTCCTCAGCAATCGCTACCACCCCGTCGCCCGGGAGTTCCTGCGGGCCGCGCGGGCCGTCGAGGTGTCGGGGGCCCGTTCGTGCGGTCTGAGCAGCGCCTTCCTCGGCGGTGACTTCGCGACCCCCTGGCGGCTGGAGCACGGTGCCCTGCTGGACGTCGGGCCCCACGTCCTGGACCTGCTGGACGCCGCGATCGGGCCGATCACGGAGATCCGCGGCACCGGGGATCCCCGCAAGTGGATCGAGCTGACCTGCGAGCACGAGGGCGGGGCGGTCAGCCAGGCCTCGCTGTCCGGGTCGGTCGACGTGCGGCCCGGTCTCCTGCGCGTCGAGCTCTTCGGACCCCGGCCGGGTCTCGTGTACGACAACGCGGACCTGGACGACGACGCGTGCTGGCCGGTACTGCGCCGGGAATTCGCCACCGCCGTGCGCACGGGGGTGTCCGGCGAGCTCGACGCCCGGCGCGGCCTCCACCTCCAGGAACTGATCGCGCGGGCGGCGTCGGCGGCGGGGCGCTGAGCCCGCCCGGCACGAGAGCGGGCCCGGCGTCGGGCTGCCC
>NZ_JABTYA010000324.1:0-4411 GCF_013302945.1 Streptomyces sp. 8P21H-1
CGGCCCTGCGCAGGGCCTCGTCCCGCGGAGGTGTCTCCCGGCCCCAGTAGGCGGCCTCGGCCAGTTGCTCGCCCGCCTCGGTGAGCAGCCGTCCCGCGCTGTTGCCCGGCACATGGAGGTCGGCGGTCTCGCGCAGGGCGTCGAGGCGCGCGAGGCGGCCGGCCCGCGGCAGTTCGCGCAGCAGCTCCCCGGCCTCGAAGTCCAGGGCGACCCCCAGGGCGCCGAGTCCGTGCGGTCCCGGACGCAGCCCCGAGCCCGGCGTGAGCGGGGTGATCGTGGTGGCCGCGAGGACGTCGGCGTCCTCGTGCCAGCCGGGCCGGGACTCGTTCAGCGTCTCGTAAGCCGTTCGCACCCGCTTGACGAACATCGCCAGGTCACTGGGGTCCAGCGCGGGGGCGACCGGTACGGGATAGACGTCCCGGTACGGGTCGGCGTCGTCGATGAGCAGGTACGCGCCGCGTCCGAGGTCCAGCGTCACCAGGGGCCGCCAGGCGGTGTCCCCACCGGCCGGCCGCCCGGCCGCCCGGCCGGGCACTTCGGCGGTGCCGCCGCTGTGCCGCAGTCGCAGGCCCTCCGGAGTCACCGTGGCCTCGACGCGGCCGGCCCCGGGCAGCCGCAGCGTGCCCAGTGTCGGAAGATGGACCTCGCCGTCGGGCTGGTCCCAGGACAGGACCGCCGGGGCGCCCGCGCGCAGAGCCGCGGCCGTGACCGTGGAGGCGAACCGGGCGACGGAGCCGCAGCCGTCCGAGGAGTGCAGCAGGGTGGGCCGTACATAGGGATGGGCGAGGACCGCGTCGAGGTGCTCGGCGGTACCGCTGTCGGCGTCCAGGCGCAGGACCGTCCGCCATGCGGCGTCCCAGTCCGGGGGACCGGCGAGGCGTTCGTTGGCGCGGGCGAGCAGTCCGCGGTTCACCTCCGCCTGGGCGAAGCGCAGTTCCCACGGATCGTGGACGCCCGGTGCGAGCGTCCGGTCGGTGAGGCGTTCGGCGACCCCTTCGACGAGAGCGCGCAGGTCGGCACAGAAGACGGACGGATTGTCGAAGCCGCTGCCGGTGCGGTAGCGATGGGCGTACAGACCTCCGCCACAGGAGTCGAGCACCGGGCAGGCGCGGCACGTGTCGCTGACACCGTCGGCGCCGCGCTGCCGGGCCCGGACGCCCGGATGGGTGGCGAACTCCTCGAAACCGTGCCGGAAGACGTCGTAGCCGGTGGCAGGTGCCCCGGCATAGGCGGTCTTGAGCGAATCGGCCTGCTCGAAGGTGCCGTCGGTCTCGACGACCGCCAGATCGGACGGGGCGAGCCCCATCGCCTCGGTCAGGCTCGGGCCGCCCCTGAGGGTGCTGAGCACCGAGTCGAAGGTGCGCACCGGCACCCTGCGGCCCTGTTCCTCCCAGCGGTCGAAGGCGCTGAGCAGCCAGTCCGCGTAAGGAGTCGGTGATTCCGGCGGGCGGGGCGGCGGATTGTCCCAGGTGGAATGCGGAAGGAGATAGTCGATACGCGGGGGATCGAGTGCCGTGAGGGCGTCGTGCACCGCCACCGGATCATTTCCGACGTCCACGGTGCAGAGCAGTCCGGCGAAGAGGTCTCCGTACTCCGGAAGCCGCAGGAGATCGATGGCTTTCAGTACTTTGTCGTAGCTGCTGCGGCCCCGGCGGTCTTTTCTGTGCACGTCGTTCGCCCGACGGTCCCCGTCGAGCGAAATGCTGACCTTGACCGCGTACTCCTTGAACACTTCCATATGGCGCCTGCCGAGCTGTACGCCGTTGGTGTGAATTCGAAGATCCAGGGCCGCTACGGGGGCCAGCGCGCGTGTGAACTCCGCACATGTCCGCCGAAGTCTGGCGGGTCCCGCGAGAAGCGGTTCACCCCCATGGAGAATTACCGACACCGATTCGAGTCCGCGGTCCTGCGCGTAGGCCGCGAATCGATCGGCCACCCGCGTGACCGTCTCCTCGGAAATGACGACGGGCCGTGCCCGCCAGCTCTGGTCGGCATGCTCGTACACGTAGCAGTGGTCGCAGGCCAGATCGCATCTGCTGTGGATCTTGAGCACCAGTTGCTGGACGGGAGGGGCGGTCACTTCGTACACGCTAAGGCCTCGGAGCCGGGTCGGTTCGTCTACAACGAGACGTATCGAAAGGGGAGTTGGAGAGAAAGCGACGAGTGGGCGCACCGGAACGCCGTCCGGTGCGCCCACTCGTCCGGACCACGTGCGGTCTAGAGCGCCGAGTCGAAGGTGATCCCTCCGGCGGGCCGGGGCCCGGCCGCGCCCGTCACGCGTCCGGCTGTTCTGCGGACGGTGATCCCGGACGGATCGATGTCCGACAGGGGGGTGCGCTTCCTGCGGTCCTGTGGGGAGGTGGCCGAATGGCGCCGCACCGTCGTCGAATGATTCATGGCTGCTTCATGGCTCCGTCTTCTTGTGTTGGGGGCCCAGCCGGCCCGTCGCAAGGAGAGGAACCTCTCAACTGAGACAGCAAAGGCCTTGAGCGCAGACTGTTCGCGCGACCATATCTCAGAGAGTAGTCGATTGGCTACACAAAGGCTGGTGCCGGGGCGCGCCGAGCGCGAATAATTGGCGCACTGTCCCTTCCCTACGCCGACTCCGTGAGGTGGGCAATGCGCCCTGCGACTCCGGGACCTGGACCTAGCATGACAATGAGGGAGGAATTTTTCCCTCCACTCTTTCGGGTGAATGACCGGCAGGCTCTCGCCCGTCAGAGCGAATCATTTCGAGCCGTTCGCACGCAATTGATCGTGCTGCTTTCGGCGACCGCCACCGCGATGCTCGCCGAGCGCCTGGAAAGCCATGTCCCGAGCGCCTGCGCGGCGGTCCTCTACGCGCTGGCGATCGTCATCGGTGTGCACACCTCGCGCCGCCGGGCGCGCGCCCACTGGCAGGCGCACCGGGCGGTCGCGGAGACACTCAAGTCACTGGCCTGGCAGTACATGGTGCACGGCGGTCCGTTCCACTCCCGGGTGAGGAATCCGGAGGCCCTGTTCGCCGAGCGGTCGGAAGAACGTCTTCGCGAGCTGCGCAAGGTGGGCTGGGAGGACACCCGTGACGGCACCGCCGCCCGGGGCGCCGGACAGATCACCGCGGCCATGCGCGCCGTACGGGCCAAGCCCTTCGAGGTGCGCCGCGACCTCTACCTGCGTGAACGCGTGCTGGAACAGTTCGTCTGGTACGGCAACCGCGCGGCCCGGGCCCACCGGGCCTCGGCGCTCTGGTCCTCCGTCACGGCCGCCCTCACCCTGATGGCGCTGCTCGCCGCCGTGTTCAGGGCGCTCGGGCTGATCGGCGGCTGGGATCTGACCGGATTCCTGAGTACGGCCGCGGCGGCCGGCGTCGCCTGGCAGGAGGTGCACCGCCACCGTCCCCTGACGTACGCGCACACGTTGATCGAGCAGGACCTCAAGACCCTCCGCGTCACCATGGGCACCACCGTGACCGAGGAGGGCTGGGCCGAGGCGGTGGCCGAGGCGGAACGGCTGGTGTCACCGCAGCACACGGACTGGCTGGGCAGGTTCGGCAGTTGAACACCCGGCGCGCTCCGGCCGGCCGGCCGCGCCCGCCCCGTGGGACATGGTCCGTGAGCCGTGCGCCGCACGGCTCCGCCGGACGCGTCAGCTCCGGCGCGCCCCGGGGCTCCACAGCACCGTGACCGGTACGCCGGTCCGCCGGGCGTACGCCACCACGTCCCCGGTGCCGCCCGGGCCCCGGGCGGGCCGGCCGTCCCAGACCGCTACCAGACGGTCCACGTGATCGACGATCCAGCGCCCGGCCGCATAGTACGCGTCCTCGTGCGTCGGTTCGGCGGGCAGATCCACCCGTGCGACGCACGAGGCGAGCAGCCGGCGGTAGGAGGCGCGCACCTCGTCGCCGCCGAGATGGGCCTCGTAGTCCATGCCCGGGATCACGGCCGTCAGCGGCACGGCACAGTCCAGGGCGATGCGCGCGAAGAGCTGGTCGGCACCGGCCGCCAGGCTGCTCAGCGCCTCCACCCCGCCGGTGGCGTCCCCCAGTTCCGCCCGGATCGCGGAGCGCACGGACGGCAGCGCGGCGGCGGGAATGTCCCGATGGCCGGTGACGCCGATACGGGGCACGGGGACCGCCTTCGGAATCGGAGGGGGAGGCGTCCGGGGCGGACCGCGGCACGTGACGTTCCAGCCTAGCGGCGTGGCCGGACCGCCGGGTGACGCGACAGCGGACGCTGGGGTTCACAGGGGTGACTGCCACGTCGCCGGGGTGGCCTCCCCGCCTCCGGTGCCGTCCGCGTCACCGTCCGTGTCGCCGCCGTCGGACACCGTCAGGCGTACTCCGGGGCGGCCGTCCGGGAGGGTCACCGTCGCGTCGACCAGGACGGCGACCCGGGCCGGGCCGGCGCGGCGGGACGCCGTGGCGAGGGCG
>NZ_JABTYA010000325.1:0-1243 GCF_013302945.1 Streptomyces sp. 8P21H-1
CGGTGGAACGGGAGGAGATCTGAGGGGCCCGGCGCGGCGGCGAGGAGACCCACGGCCAGCCCGGCGGCGGGCGCGCCCAGCATCCCGGAGCGCGCGGCCGCCCGGTCCCAGCGGCGCACCGTGACGGGAAGCACGGTGAGCGTTCCGAAGGCGAAACGCAGCCCGTCCCCCCACGACGCCCCGGACGTCACGGGAGGAGGCTCGGAGGACGGCGAGGACACGGACACCACCGAAGATTACCGAGCAACTCCCACCCACCCGCACCTGTAAGCCGGGCCCGGCTTCTCAGGGGCGCGGGGAACTGCGCGCCCAGCCCCCACCGAACCCGCGGACGAAGTGGCTCTTCAGGGGCACGGGGAACTGCGCGATCACCCGGATCGCCCGGATCGCCCGGATCGCCCGGATCAAAAGATCAGGCCGACTCCGGCAGCTCCGCCGCCAACGCCGCCGCGGCCTGCACCAACGGCAGCGCGAGCAGCGCCCCCGCCCCCTCCCCGACCGTCACCCCGTGGGACAGCAGCGGTTCGAGCGCCATCCGGTCGAACGCCTTCGCCTGCGCCGGCTCCCCACTGCTCTGCCCGGCCAGCCACCAGTCCGGCGCCCGGAAGGCGACCCGCTGCCCGACCAGCGCACAGGCCGCGGACACGACGCCGTCCAGCACCACCGGCGTCTTGCGCACGGCGCTCTGCAGCAGGAACCCGGTGATCGCGGCGAGGTCGGCCCCGCCCACCGTCGCGAGCAACTGCAACTGGTCCCCGAGGACGGGCCGGGCCCGGCGCAGGGCGTCGCGGACCGCCGCGCACTTGCGCATCCAGGCGAGGTCGTCGATGGCCCGCCCCCCGCGCCCGGTCACCACCGACGCGTCGGTCCCGCACAGCGCGGCGACCAGCACCGCCGCCGCGGTCGTCCCGCCGACGCTCACGTCCCCGAGCACGACGAGGTCGGTCCCGGCGTCCGCCTCCTCGTCCGCGACGGCGACCCCCGCCCGGAAGGCGGCCTCCGCCTCCTCCGGGGACAGCGCGTCCTCCACGTCGATCCGCCCGGACCCGCGCCGCACCCGGTGCCGTACGACCTCGTCCGGCAGGCTCCCGGGCTCGCAGTCGAGCGCCATGTCCACCACCCGCACGGGCACCCCGAGACGCCGGGCCAGCACCGCCACGGGGCTGGAGCCGTCCAGCACGGAGCGCACCAGCTCGTCCGCGCTCCCGGCCGGCCGCGCCGACACCCCCAGCCCGGCGACCCC
>NZ_JABTYA010000326.1:0-265 GCF_013302945.1 Streptomyces sp. 8P21H-1
ACCGCCCCTGGCGGGCCCGGCGGGCGGAACGGGCGCTGCTGGGCGCCGCCCCCACGACGGCGGCGTTCGAGCGGGCCGCCGACCTCGAACTCGCCGCCGCGGAACCGCTGCGGGACAACGCCTACAAGGTGCGACTGGCCCGCAACCTGGCGGTCGACGCCCTGGAACGGCTCGCGCACGGCTCACCGCGCACCGGGAACTGAACGCGAGCCACCGGACGCGGTACGCAGCACGCAGCACGCAGCACGCAGCACGCAGCACGCAG
>NZ_JABTYA010000326.1:288-6887 GCF_013302945.1 Streptomyces sp. 8P21H-1
GACACGCAGGACACGCAGCACGGACGCAGCACGCGAAGGCACCCCACAGGAGGACCAGCATGGCCGACACCGGTACCGCGCTGGGCGCGCCCGCCGAGCGCCGGGAGGGCCGGGACAAGGTCACCGGCAGCGCCCGTTACGCCGCCGAGCAGAACATCCCCGGCCGCGTCCACGCCTGGCCGGTGGCCGCCGGGATCACCCGCGGGACGATCCGCACGATCGACACCGGGACCGCCCTGGCGCTGCCCGGCGTCCTCGCGGTCCTCACCCCCGACGACGCGCCCCGGCTGGCCCCCGCGGACGACCCCACGCTCGCCGTCCTGCAGGACCGCCGCGTGCCGCACCACGGCTGGTTCGTCGCCCTCGTGGTCGCCGAGACCCTGGAGGAGGCCCGGGCCGGCGCCGCCGCGGTCCGCGTCGGGTACGACGTCGAGGAACACGACGTGACCCTGACCGAGGACCACCCGGACGCCTACACGCCCGAGCAGGCCAACGGCGGGAACCCCGCCCACCGCGAACAGGGCCGGCCGGAGGAGGCGTTCGCGGCTGCGGAAGTGCGCGTCGACGCCCGCTACCGGATCCCGCCGCTGCACAACCACCCCATGGAACCGCACGCGGCCACCGCCCACCTCAGCGGCGGCCGGCTCCTCGTGCACGACTCCAGCCAGGGCACCACGGCCGTCCGCGCCACCCTCGCGGCGCTGTTCCGGCTCCCCGAGGACGACATCACCGTCGTCAGCGAACACGTCGGCGGCGGGTTCGGGTCCAAGGGAACCCCGCGCCCCCACGTGGTGCTCGCCGTGATGGCGGCACTGCGGACCGGCCGTCCCGTCACGGTCGCACTGCCCCGGCGCCTCCTGCCCGACGTCGTCGGCCACCGGGCGCCCACCCTGCACCGGTTCCGCCTGGGCGCCGCCGCGGACGGGACCCTCGTCTCGTCCCTGCACGAGGTCACCACCCACACCTCACGCATCAAGGAGTTCGTCGAACAGGCCGCCGTACCGAGCCGGATCATGTACGCGGCGCCCCACCGGCTCACCACCCACCGCGTGGTGCCCCTGGACGTGCCCAGCCCGTCCTGGATGCGCGCGCCGGGCGAGGCACCGGGCATGTACGCCCTGGAGTCGGCCATGGACGAACTCGCCGTCGCGACGGGCCTGGACCCGGTGGAACTGCGCATCGTCAACGAACCGGACGCCGACCCCGACAGCGGCAAGCCGTTCAGCAGCCGCCACCTGGTCGAATGCCTGCGCGAGGGCGCCCGGCGCTTCGGCTGGGCACAGCGGGACCCCCGCCCCCGGTCCCGCGCCGAGGGCCCCCTCCTCGTCGGCACGGGCGTGGCCTCCGCCACCTATCCGGTGATGGTCAGCCCGGCCCGGGCTTCGGCCCACGCCCTGCCCGACGGCCGTTTCGCCGTCCGGACCAACGCCACGGACATCGGCACCGGGGCCCGCACCGTCCTCGCCCAGATCGCCGCCGACGCCCTCGGTGTGCCCCTGGACCGGGTACGCGCCGAAGTGGGCAGCAGCGACCTGCCCCCGGCCCCGCTGGCCGGCGGGTCGTCCGGTACGGCGTCCTGGGGCTGGGCCGTCCACGAGGCGTGCACACGACTGGCCGCGCGGCTGGCCGGGCACACCGGGCCGCTCCCGGACGGCGGGCTGCGGGCCCACGCCGACACGGCGGGCAGCGCGGACGCCGGGAGCGCCTGGGCCCGGCACGCCTTCGGCGCCCACTTCGCCGAGGTCACGGTCGACACGGTGAGCGGGGAGGTCCGGGTACGCCGCCTGCTGGGCGTGTACGCCGCCGGACGCATCCTCAACGCCCGTACCGCCCGCTCCCAGTTCATCGGCGGTATGACCATGGGGCTGGGGATGGCGCTGACCGAGGGGAGCACCATGGACGCCGCGTCCGGCGACTTCGTGGAGTCCGACCTGGCCTCCTACCACGTCCCGGTCCACGCCGACGTGCCCGATGTCGAGGCGCACTGGATCGACGAGGACGATCCCCACCTCAACCCGATGGGCAGCAAGGGCATCGGCGAGATCGGCATCGTCGGCACGGCGGCCGCCGTCGGCAACGCCGTCCACCACGCCACGGGCGTCCGGTACCGCGAACTGCCCCTGACCCCGGACCGGGTACTGGAGGGCCTGGCCGGCCCGCTCTGAGCGTACCGGCCCGCAGGGCCGCGGGGCCGGGGCGGCATGATGACAGCCATGCGCATCCGTATCGACGCCGTCGACCTGCCCGGCCGCACCCGCCCGGCCCCCGACGGCGGCAACGCCCCGGACCACGGCGACCTGTACGTCGCCGTGCAGCGCCGTGACCGTCCGGGCGAACTGCTCGAACCCCACCCGGGGGACGCGGGGTCGGCCACCTGGACCCTGGAGTGCACCGCGACGGTGACACCGGCCGGCACCGAGGTCGAAGGCCCCTACGTGCAGGACCGGCTGGGCCGGCGGTTCGTCTACCTGTCCTGGGGCACGGTCGACGGGGCGGGCGTCTTCACGATGTTCCGGCGCGCCAAGCTCATGCTCGACATGGTCCCCGCCGAGGTGCTCGCCGCGGCCGCGCGGGAGGGCGTCCTGGTGGCACGCCTCGGGCTGACCGACGCCCGGGGCGGCCCGCTGTGCGGCCGGATCGTCCCGCCGCACGTCACATGGACCGCCGGGTCCGGCGCCTGAGCGCACAGGACCCGCCCCACCGGCCGTTCCCCACGGGGCACGGGGCGCGGCTACCGGCCTTCGTCCTCGGGTGTCCCGAAGCCCGACGTCGTCCTGAAGGACGTCCGGTCACGGCTCGTGGTGCCCTCGGTGATCCACCAGTGCGTGGGGCGCTCGCCGTAGTGGCCGAACAACCCGCCCGGCCCCCGGTTCAGGATCAGTTCGTCCTTGCCGTCGCCGTCGAAGTCGGCCGCGCCCACGGGCCGGGCGTGCCGCCACCTCGCGGGCGTCCTCCTGCCGTCCGCCTTCGCGGGTCCCCGGCGCAGCACCGCGGTGCGCCGGTCGCCGTCGATGAGCGTGGCCCCCTCGTACGTGGCGACCAGGATGCCGTCGCGGCCGTCGCCGTCCGGATCGGCGGCCGCGAAGCCGCCGGGCCCGTAGTACGTGTTCACGTCCTCCGGCACCTCGGGCAGCCGGTGCGTGACCGGTTCGCCGCCGTCACCCGGATACACCGTGAGCGATCCGTCCACCTCGGGCGCCTCGGTCTCGTAACCCGGTTCGTTGTTGCGGGCGCCGTCGTCCCCGACGGCCACGTCGCGCCGGCCGTCGCCGTCGAAGTCGCCGAACGCGTGGGCGTTGCCCGCGCGCAACCGCGTGGACTCCCCGGAGAGGGGAGCGCCGACGCGCGCCGGGTACAGGAGATTGCCGGACTGCTCCCCGTCGCTCGGCCGGTGGAGCAGCAGGGACGTCGCACGCGGTCCGCCGGACGGGTCGATGTCGTCGGCGACGAGCGTGCCCTCCTGCCACGGCAGACCGGTGTCGGAGCGCGCCGGCGCACCGGCCCGCGTGAAGGGGCCGTGCAGCAGCACCATGGACGAGTGGTTCTGCGCGAGCGCCGCGAGGTCGTGGTGCCCGTCCCCGTCGAGGTCGCCGCGCACGACCGACTCCACACCCAGCTCCGACACGCTCCGCGGCAACCGCACCTCGCTCGCCCCGCCCTTCGCCACGGGACCGCCGGGACCGCCCCAGGTCACCAGCGGGACGGTACGGGAAGCGGACACCCCACCGTCCTCCGCGGTCCCCAGGGCGACGGAGGTCACGGCGTCCGGGAAGCCGTCACCGTCCGGATCGGCGGTCACGACCGCCTTCCTGCTGACGCTCCCGGGCTCCGCGTGGTCCTGCGGGGACGAGGGAAGGCCCAGCTCGCGGCGTCCATGGACCGTGCGCGTCGAGGGATCGAGCCCCTTCGCCGATCCGTGGACCACGGCGACCCGTCCGTCGATCCTCGTGGTGTCGTGGCCGTCGCCGAGGGAAACGGGCACCACGAGATCGCGGAACCCGTCCCCGTTCAGGTCGTCCGGGTCCTCGGACCCCTTCCCGGGCGCCGGACGCCGGCTCTCCGCCGGTACGCCGGGCACCCCGGTGGCCGAGGACGCACCACCGGAAGGCGGGGGCTCCCGGTCCGCCGTGCCGTCGCCGCACCCGGTGAGCGGGGCGAGCACGGCGCAGACGGCGAGGGCGGACAGCACGCTACGAGACTTCATGCGCCTCAGCCTCACATCCCCCTCCTCCCCGACTCCGGCCGGAGGGAGGACTGTTGCCCGCCCGAATGCGGGGAACACGCACGCATACGGGTGCCGCGTCCTACGGCATCCGTGGCACCGGAGGGAGGTGTGATGTCCACGCACACCCACCGCCTGACCATCACCGAGACGACCGACTGCGACGACTGCGCGGTGCTGCGGATCAGCGGCGAGCTCGACCAGAGCTGCGAGGAGTACTTCCTCGGCACCCTCGCGGCCATCGTCGACGCGGGACGGCGGCACCTCGTCCTCGACGTGACAGCGCTCGTCTTCTGCGACTCACGGGGTCTGAACTGCCTGCTCGCGATCCGGTGGCTGCTGAAGCGCCTGGACGGCAAGCTCATTCTGGCCGGAGCGGGGCGGCGGCTCTCGGAACTGCTCGTACAGACGGGCAGTACCGAACTGCTGCCCGTACGGCGCACGGTCGGGCTCGCCCTGCTGGACCTGCCCGCGGCCGAACGCCCTGCCTGGCCGCCCGCTCCGGACCGCGAAGGGGACGAGGACGCCGGGCCCGCCACTACGGGGGGAAGTGACGGGTCCGGCTGAGGTACAACCTGCCACACCCACGCGCAAAAAACGTGCTTCTTCGCCCGTTCGGCGAGAAAAGAATGGTGACGTCCGCCCGTACGCCGGGCGGAGAGGGCCGTTCCGCACGAACTGCCGGGATCTGTCCCCCGCGGGAGACGCGCGGGTGCGTCAGCCGAGGTCGAAGAGGTTCGGCAGGCCGAGGCGGTGGCGGGTGCGGTCGTGGCGTTTCAGCGCCTCGAACTCGGGGGCCCGGTACAGCGGGGTGACGGTGCACCGCCCGGCCGGCGAACCGACGTGTTCCAGCAGGGCGTTGACGGCCTGCCGGGCGGAGGTGTTGGCGCCCTCCATGGTGGCCAGGTCGATGGGCACGGCCACGTAGTCGCCGGCCAGGAAGAGGTTGGGGATCCTCGTGGCCGACCGCGGACGGTGGTGGAAGGTCCCGGTGGGGTGGATGAGCAGCTGTTCGTCGTTCGTCGGGTCCGGGGTGCCCAGACCGCCGACGGCCGGGTCGAGGAACCAGGAGTGCAGCGCGGAGTCCTTGAGGACCGTACGGCCGGTGTCGTTGAGCGACGCCTTCAGCTGGGCCCACACCTCGCGGGCGACCTCGGCCCGCGTGCACTGCTTGGCCGTCCGGCCGTACAGGATGCCCGGCCGGTCCCACTCGGAGACGTCCACCGACAGGCAGTCCACGACGGTGCCGTCGCCGAAGTCGGCGGGGAAGTCGTGGCCGGGCCAGTGCCGCGCCTGGGCGATGGCGGTCAGCGACCAGGGGGAGTCGACGAGGTCGAGGTGGCCGTGCGCGAGCGGCGCGGACTCGGTCAGATAGAACTGGATGCCGGTCATCCAGTCCGTCTCCAGCAGGTCGCACGCGGCGAGTTGCGGGTCGGCGGCGCGCAGGGCCGGGTTCCAGGTGCGGCGGGCGTGTTCGACCGGCATGGCGCAGATGTAGTGGTCGGCGGTGACGGTCCGGCGCGTCCCCGCCCGGTCCTCCATGACGGCGCCGGCGATCCGGCCGGCCTCCAGCGGCAGGTCCAGTACGGTCCAGCCCACCTCGAAGCCGACCCCGAGCGACTTCAGGTACGTCACCCAGGGGTCGATCCACGCCTCGTTGGTCGGCGCGTTCAGGATCCGGTCCACCGGACCGTCCGCGCCCCGCCCGAGGGCGTTGAAGAGGAAGGCCTCCAGCACGCTGCCCACCGTACGGGTGCTGGCCTCCTCCGCCTTGGTGGCCACGATGTTGCGGGTGATGCCGACGGCGAGGAGGCGCTGGTAGTCGTACGACATCCGGCCCGCCCGCACGAACTCCCACCAGGGGGTCCGTTCCCAGGTCCCGTCGCGGCGTTCGTCGCAGCTGGTGAGGAAGACCAGGAGGCGGTCGGCGAAGTAGAGGGTCTCGTGGAGGGGGAGATGGAAGGAGGTGTCCAGGAACGCGGTGAGGGCGCGGCGGATCTCGTCCGGGGTGAGTTCGGCCGGGGTGCCGCCGGGCCGGGGGAGCGGGATCCGGATGTCCTCCCGGCCGCCCGAGCGGGCGAACAGCATCTCCTCGGGGGCGACGAGATTGTCGTGCACACCGTTGGGGTTGCCGGGGAAGGGGATGCGCCGCATGGTGTCGGGCAGGTTGTGGTAGATGCCCGGGATGAAGCGGAAGCCGTGCTCCCCGGGCAGCGGGGCGCGGCCGCCCGTGCCGCTGTCCGGCACGTCCATGCTGCGGGCCTTGCCGCCCAGCGCCTTGCGCTCGTGGACGGTGACCCGGAAGCCGCGTTCGGCGAGTTCGTGCGCGGCCGTGAGCCCGGCGACGCCCCCGCCCAGCACGGCCACGCTCCGCGGG
>NZ_JABTYA010000031.1:0-8663 GCF_013302945.1 Streptomyces sp. 8P21H-1
CGGACGGACCGGCGGCCCCGGCGGTGTCGACGGTACCGCCGATGCCGGCGGCGTCACCGATGCCGACGGCGCCGGCCCGGCGCCGAGGAAGCCGCGGTCCTTCTGGAAGGAGCTTCCGCTGCTCATCGGCATCGCGCTCGTCCTCGCGCTGCTGATCAAGACTTTCCTGGTGCAGGCCTTCTCCATCCCGTCGGACTCGATGCAGAACACCCTCCAGCAGGGTGACCGCGTCCTCGTCGACAAACTGACCCCGTGGTTCGGCTCGGAGCCCGGGCGCGGTGAGGTCGTCGTCTTCCACGACCCCGACAAGTGGCTGGCGGGCGAGCCGACGCCGAACCCGAACGCGATCCAGAAGGGTCTCAGCTGGATCGGCCTGATGCCCTCCTCGGAGGAGAAGGACCTCATCAAGCGCGTCGTCGGAGTCGGCGGCGACACCATCGAATGCAAGGGCACCGGCCCGCTGAAGGTCAACGGCAAGGCGCTGAACGAGCCCTACGTGTACCCGGGCAACACGCCCTGCACCGTGGACGACGGCGGCGGCCAGTTCAAGCTGAAGGTTCCCGAGGGCAAAATCTGGGTCATGGGCGACCACCGGCAGAACTCGCTCGACTCCCGCTACCACCAGCAGGACAAGCACAAGGGCTTCGTGCCCGTGGACAACGTCGTGGGCCGTGCCGTCGTCGTCGCCTGGCCGCCCACCCGCTGGTCCACGCTCCCGGTGCCGGACACCTTCGACCAGAACCTGGGCGCCGCCGCCCCGGGCGCGCTCGGGCTCGCGGGCGCGCTGCCGCTGGTGCTGTGGCGCAGGCGCCGCCTCACCGCCTGGAACACCAGGGTTTCTGGGTCGCGTACCGCCGGGTAGGGTGCCGTCCCAGACCGCCGATCTTCCGTGGCCCGGACCAGGGCCGCGGGGTCGGTTCTCCGAGCCGGGGGAGCACTGGAATGAGCGGGACACGTGGTACGGGCGAGGGCCACGGACGGCTCGGCAGCACACTGTCGGGACTGGCCGTGGCCCTCGGCTGTGTGCTCTTCCTCGGCGGCTTCGCCTGGGGAGCGATCGTCTACCAGCCGTACACCGTGCCGACCGACTCGATGGCGCCGACCATCTCGAGCGGTGACCGGGTGCTCGCCGAGCGCATCGACGGCGCCGAGGTCGAGCGCGGTGACGTCGTCGTCTTCAAGCAGGCCAGCTGGGGCGACCTTCCCATGGTCAAGCGGGTCGTCGCCGTCGGCGGGGACACGGTGGCCTGCTGCACGCAGGACAGGCTGACCGTCAACGGCAAGAAGATCGAGGAACCGTACCTGCCGGAGGGCGGCGCGGCCGAGTCGTCCACGATCCCGTCCATCGAGGTTCCCGAGGGCCGGCTCTTCCTGCTGGGCGACGAGCGCAGCGGCTCGCTGGACTCCACCGCCCACCTGACGGAGGCGGGCAACGGCACGGTGCCGCGCAGCGCGGTGAACGCGCGCGTCGACGCCGTGGCCTGGCCCATGGACGGCATGCTGGCCCGCCCCACCGGCTTCGAGACGCTCGGCGGCATCTCCGAGCCGGGCCCCCTGCGACTGGTCCTCGCGGCGGTGGTGGGCGGTGCGGTACTCGTCCTCGGCGGGGCGGCGTACGGGCCGGTCGCCAAGCGGGCGGGGCGCCGGCGAGGCCGTGCCGGAGCGGGGGAGCGGGCCCTTGCCGGCTGAGGGGGCACCTCCGACAGGCGGTGGGCCCGGTGGGTCCGGTCGGCTTGGTGAGCCCGGGGGGCTTGGTGAGACCGGTCGGCTTGGTGAGACCGGTCGGCTTGGTGAGACCGGTGGGCCCAGTGGGCCTGGTGAGGCCGGTGGGCCCGGTGAGCTGCGCAGGGTGGCCAGGGTGGTCCTGCTGGACCCGGCGGACCGCATCCTGCTGCTGCACGGGCACGAACCCGAGGACCCGTCCGACGACTGGTGGTTCACACCGGGCGGCGGGGTGGAGGGCGACGAGACGAGGGCGGAGGCCGCGCTGCGGGAACTCGCCGAGGAGACCGGTATCACCGAGGTGGAGCTGGGGCCGGTGCTGTGGCGGCGCATCTGCTCGTTCCCCTTCGCGGGACGCCGCTGGGACCAGGACGAGTGGTACTACCTGGGACGTACGAGCCGGACGGCGACCGAGCCGGCAGGGCTGACCGAGCTGGAACGGCGCAGTGTCGCCGGAGCGCGCTGGTGGACGTGCCAGGAACTGCGCCGGGCACATGAGACGGTGTATCCGACCAGACTCGCCGAGCTGCTGCGCAGGCTGCTCGACGAAGGGCCCCCGGCCAGGCCCGAGACCCTCGACACGGAAATCGTCTAGGGGCTCGCGGGGCTGGCGCACAATAGGGGGACGCACGGCTGAAGGGGAACATGCCATGAGCGCCGAGGACCTCGAGAAGTACGAGACCGAGATGGAGCTGAAGCTCTACCGGGAGTACCGCGATGTCGTCGGTCTGTTCAAATACGTGATCGAGACCGAACGGCGCTTCTACCTCACCAATGACTACGAGATGCAGGTGCACTCGGTTCAGGGTGAGGTGTTTTTCGAGGTGTCCATGGCGGATGCCTGGGTGTGGGACATGTACCGGCCTGCTCGGTTCGTGAAGCAGGTGCGCGTCCTGACGTTCAAGGACGTGAACATCGAGGAGCTGAACAAGAGCGACCTGGAGCTGCCGGGCAGCTAGAGGGCTCATGGCGGCCGCCCGTAAGGGTGACTGGGTTGTCCACAATCGGGCGGTCGTCCACCAAGATCCAACAGCGGATCGCGATGGATCCATCGTTGGCGCCGGAGGTGGTGCCGGCATGAAGACATCCGAAGCGCCCGAAGCATCCCAGGTGTCCGAGTCGATCGCGACGCGGGCGGCGCCCGCGTCGCCCATGGCGCCCGAGGCGCGCCGTAAGACGTCCAAGGCACGCAACGCACTCGGCAGGTACGGCGAGGACCTGGCCGCGCGCCGGCTGACCGGGGCCGGAATGACGATCCTGGAGCGCAACTGGCGCGCGGGCCGGACCGGCGAGATCGACATCGTGGCCCGGGAGGGCGACGCGCTGGTCGTCTGCGAGGTCAAGACCCGGCGCGCGGGGCCCTACGAGCATCCGATGGCCGCTGTGACCCCTGCCAAGGCCCGGCGTCTGCGCGGCCTCGCCGAGCGCTGGCTGCAGGAACACGGAGGGTCCCCGCCCGGCGGCGTCCGCATCGACGTCGTGGGTGTGCTGCTGCCCCGCCGGGGCGCCCCCGTGGTGGAACACGTGCGAGGAGCGGCCTGATGGGCTTCGCGCGTACGTGTTCGGTGGCGCTCGTCGGAGTGGACGGCGTCGTCGTGGAGGTCCAGGCGGACCTGGAGCCCGGAATCTCGGCCTTCACCCTGGTGGGGCTGCCCGACAAGAGCCTGACGGAGAGCAAGGACCGGGTCAGGGCGGCCGTGGTCAATTCCGGGGCGGAGTGGCCGCAGAAGAAACTCACGGTCGGTCTCAGCCCCGCCTCCGTGCCGAAGGGCGGAAGCGGCTTCGACCTGGCCATCGCCTGTGCCACGCTCGGCGCCTGCGAGCGCATCGACCCACGGGTGCTGGCCGACATCGTGATGATCGGCGAGCTGGGCCTGGACGGCCGGGTCCGGCCCGTACGGGGGGTGCTGCCGGCCGTGCTGGCCGCGGCCGACGCGGGATACGAGCAGGTGGTGGTGCCGGAGTGCGCGGCCGCGGAGGCCGCACTGGTGCCCGGTGTGTCCGTGCTGGGCGTCCGCAGCCTCCGGCAGCTCGTCGCGGTCCTGACGGACGAACCCGTGCCCGACGAGGATCCGGACGAGCGGGGCCGCACCGATCCGCTCGCGGGTCTGCGCCTGCCGGGCACGGACGCGGCCACGGGCATGCACGGCATGGGCGCCGCACAGTACGACCACGGTCACGACCTCGCCGACGTCGTCGGCCAGCTCTCGGCGCGGACCGCGGTCGAGGTCGCCGCGGCCGGCGGACACCACCTGTTCCTGGAGGGGCCGCCGGGGGCGGGCAAGACCATGCTCGCCGAGCGGCTGCCCGCCGTCCTGCCGCCGCTCGGCCGGGGCGAGTCCCTGGAGGTCACGGCCGTCCACTCCGTCGCGGGCCTGCTGCCGCCCGGCAAGCCCCTGGTCGGCGTGGCTCCCTACTGCGCCCCGCACCACTCCGCGACCATGCAGGCCCTGGTCGGCGGCGGCCAGGGGGTGGCACGGCCGGGAGCCGTGTCGCTCGCCCACCGGGGCGTGCTCTTCCTCGACGAGACCCCCGAATTCAGCAGCCACGCCCTCGACGCGCTGCGCCAGCCCCTGGAGTCGGGGCGCGTGGTGATCGCGCGCAGCGCCGGTGTCGTGCGCTTCCCGGCCAGGTTCCTGATGGTGCTCGCCGCCAACCCCTGCCCCTGCGGCCGCTTCTCGCAGCGGGACAGCCTGTGCGAGTGCCCGCCCGCCGCGATCCGCCGCTACCAGGCCCGGCTCTCCGGACCACTGCTCGACCGCGTCGACCTGCGGGTCGAGGTGGACCGCGTCACCCGTTCCCAGCTCATGGAGCGGGGTGCGCGGGGCGAGTCCACCGAGACGGTCGCCGACCGGGTCCGGTCGGCCAGGGAGCGGGCCGCCGCGCGCCTCGCGGACACCCCGTGGCGCACGAACAGCGAGGTGCCGGGCCGTGAGCTGCGCAGCCGGTGGCACGCGGCCCCGGGCGCCATGGACGAGGCGGAGCACAGCCTGGAGCGGGGCGTGCTCACCGTCCGCGGACTCGACCGCGTCCTGCGGGTCGCCTGGACCGTCGCGGATCTCGCCGGACGTGACCGGCCCGGGGCCGCGGACGTGACGCTCGCCCTGCAGCTGCGCACCGGGGTCCCCCGGGGAGTCCCGATGGCGATCGGCGCGTCGGCGTGAGCGGGGAGGAGGAGCGGCTGCACCGGGCCTTCCTCGTACGCGTCGTCGAACCGGGGGACGAGATCTGCGGACGGTGGCTTCGAGAGAGTGGAGCGGAGGAGGTCGCCGGGTGCCTCGCCGGAGACGGACGGCGGCTGCCAGGTGTGACGGACGCGAGATGGGCGGGTCTGCGCGCCAGGGCGGAGCGGGCCGATCCGCGGCGGGACCTCGCGACGGCGCGGGACTCCGGGACGCGTTTCGTGTGTCCGGGCGACTCCGAGTGGCCCGGGCAACTGGACGACCTCGGGGACGCGAAGCCCATCGGACTGTGGGTGCGGGGCCTGCCCAGCCTGCGGATATGGGCACTGCGCTCCGTCGCGGTCGTGGGTGCGCGGGCCTGCACCGAGTACGGGGCCCACATGGCGTCCACGCTCGGCGCCGGGCTCGCGGAGCGGGGGTGGGTCGTGGTGTCGGGAGGCGCCTACGGCGTGGACGGTGCCGCGCACCGCGGCGCGCTGGGGGCGGGCGGCGCCACCGTCGCCGTCCTCGCCTGCGGGGTCGACCGGCCCTATCCGCGCGGCCACACGCAACTGATCAACAGGATCGCCGAACAGGGTCTGGTGATCGGCGAATTGCCGCCGGGCGACCATCCGACGCCGAGCAGGTTCATCCTGCGCAACCGGGTCATCGCGGCGTTGACGCGCGGCACGGTGGTCGTCGAGGCGGCGTACCGCAGCGGCGCGCTGGTGACCGCCCGCGCCGCGCAGCGGCTGGGCAGATTCACGATGGGAGTGCCGGGCCCGGCCAGCAGCGGCCTCTCGGCGGGTGTGCACGAACTGCTGCGCGGGGACGCGGTCCTGGTCACCGACGCCGCGGAAGTGGCGGAACTCGTCGGAGACATGGGCGAGCTGGCCCCGGCCAGACGCGGCCCCGTACTGCCGCGCGACCTCCTGGACCCGGCAGCCGGCCGGGTGCTGGCCGCGCTGCCCGCCGGGAAGGCGCTGCCACGGCAGGAGATCGCCCGGGGCGCGGGCACGACCGAGGACGAGGCCGTCGCGAAGCTGTACGAACTGCGCTCGCTCGGTTTCGTCGAACGACAGGGCGACGGCTGGAAGTTGACACGCCAGGCCATGAGGTCCATCGGCACGGACCAGGGGTCATGCTGACCCAGCGTGTTCGGCTGCTCGGAGGATCCCCGAACCCGAGGGGGATTGCGCTGGTTGACGCCACAAGATGATTACGCACAGCGACAGCCGCACCCCTGATGATGTCCAGCGGAACGTATCTGCGCACGGTGAGTCCGTCACTGTTCGCACACTGCGACTCCCCAGTCACGCTACGCTCACACGGAATCCGAAGCAGACAGGCAACTCGACATCAGACCGACAGCTCACGCAGGTACTCACAGTTCACTGCAGAACGGCACAAGGCGACGAATGCCCCAGCACACCTCCGGGTCTGACCGGGCGGCAGTTCCCCCCGCTGCCCGCAGCGGCGTGCGCCCGCCCGCCCCCTCGACGCTCGACGAGCTGTGGAGGTCGTACAAGACCACGGGCGACGAGCGGCTGCGCGAGCAGCTGATCCTGCACTACTCGCCCCTGGTCAAGTACGTGGCGGGCCGGGTGAGCGTGGGGCTGCCCCCCAACGTGGAGCAGGCGGACTTCGTCTCGTCCGGGGTGTTCGGGCTGATCGACGCCATCGAGAAGTTCGACATCGGACGGGAGATCAAGTTCGAGACGTACGCGATCACCCGGATCCGGGGCGCGATGATCGACGAACTGCGGGCACTGGACTGGATCCCCCGGTCCGTGCGGCAGAAGGCCCGCAACGTCGAGCGCGCCTACGCGACGCTGGAGGCCCGGCTGCGGCGTACGCCGTCGGAGTGCGAGGTGGCCGCCGAGATGGGTATCGCGGTCGAGGAACTGCACGCGGTCTTCGGCCAGTTGTCACTGGCCAACGTCGTGGCCCTGGAGGAACTGCTGCACGTCGGCGGTGAGGGCGGCAACCGGCTGAGCCTGATGGACACGCTGGAGGACACCGCGGCCGACAACCCCGTGGAGGTCGCGGAGGACCGTGAGCTGCGGCGCTTCCTGGCGCGGGCCATCAACACGCTGCCCGAGCGGGAGAAGACGGTGGTCACCCTCTACTACTACGAAGGGCTCACGCTCGCCGAGATCGGCAATGTGCTCGGGGTCACGGAGAGCCGCGTCAGCCAGATCCACACCAAGTCCGTGCTCCAGCTCCGGGCGAAACTGGCGAGCTTCGGGCGCTGACCTGGCGGGATCGCTCCGTTCCGGGCCGCGGCGGCGAACCGGGACGGGGAGCGCCCGCAGGCGGCCGGACGCCCCCGACGGGGCGGCCCCGACCTCGGCGGACCTTGCGGAATCCTTTCGTCCGGAGGGCATCGATCAAGCCCTCCCCGGCGGGACACTCCCGTCCTGGGCGAGGCGTCCGTAAAGTGGGAGCGTGCCAAGGATTCGAGCGGCCTCCGTGGCCGAGCACCGGTCGATGCAGCGAGCCGCCCTGCTGGACGCGGCGCGGTCACTGCTGTCCGAGGGCGGGACGGAGGCGCTGACGTTCCCGGCGCTCGCCGAGCGGACAGGTCTCGCGCGCTCCTCCGTGTACGAGTACTTCCGGTCCCGGGCGGCTGTCGTCGAGGAACTCTGCGAGGTCGACTTCCCGCTCTGGGCCGCCGAGGTCGAGGCGGCGATGTCGCTGGCCGAAACGCCCGAGGGCAAGGTCGAGGCGTATGTCCGCCGGCAGCTCGCCCTCGTCGGCGACCGGCGGCACCGGGCCGTGGTGGCGATCTCCGCGAGCGAGCTCGACGCGGGCGCCCGCGAGAAGATCCGCGCCGCCCACGGGGGGCTCGTCGCGATGATCGTGGAGGCGTTGCGGGACATGGGCCACGAGCAGCCCCGGATGGCCGCGATGCTCCTCCAGGGGATGGCGGACGCGGCGGTACGGAGGATCGAGCTGGGCGCGGCCGAGGAACCCGAAGTGATCACCGAGGCCGCCGTCGTGATGGCCCTGCGGGGCGTGCGGGGCTGAGCCCTTCCGGGCTGCCCTGCCGACTGCCGCCCTGCCCTGCCCTGCCGTGAGCGGCCCTGCCCTGCCGTGAGCTGCCCGGCCGACCGAACGGGCCGGCGGGAGCGGCCGGAGCGGTCGGGCGGATGCGGGGGACACCGAGGGCTTGGCTGTGTCTGTCATGGTGGGGGACGTACGGCTGCTCCTGGATGCGTTCTCCCTCCCTGGCGCGTCCTCGGTGGACGCGGTGGACGCGGTGCTCCGTCGGCGTCCGCGGTACCCCGGTGACCGGCAGCAGGCGTGACGGGCCCCGGCCCAGTAGCCACGGGGGCAGCAGGGACAGCGGGTCCAGGTAGGTGTCCGCGCGGCGCAGGCCCCAGTGCAGGCATGACGACGGGCAGTGGGAGCCCGGCGGCTCCAGTACCCCGACCGCCTCGCCCGCTGCCACCTCGGTGCCCTTCCTCAAGGACGCCCGCACCGGTTCGTACGTCGTGCGCAGGGGTGGCTCTCCCGTACCCGCCAGCTCCACCGAGACGACCCCGCGGCCCGCGACCCGGCCCGCGAAGGAGACACGGCCGGGGGCGACGGCCCGGACCGGGGCACCGGGGGCCGCGGCCAGGTCGACGCCCCGGTGGCCGCTGCCGTAGGCGGTCGCCGGTGGTTCCCAGCCACGGGACACCGACGGACGCCATCCCACCGGCCAGGCGCGGCCCACGACGGGGACCGGCGGGGGCGCACCGCCGGAGCTGGGGCCCGGGCCGCCGCCTGAGGTGT
>NZ_JABTYA010000327.1:0-3585 GCF_013302945.1 Streptomyces sp. 8P21H-1
GCCGGGTCCGGCCGGGCGCCGGCGAGCGGGTCGAGGACCGCGCCCCGGTCGACCCGGCCCGGCTGACCGTCTCCGTCGACGCCCTCGTCGCGGGCCGGGAGGGGAGGCGGACATGACGTCCCCGGACACGACGGACACGACGGACACGACGGACGCGGCTCCGGTACGTGTCGGGGTGTTCGGCCTGCTCGGCTCCGGCAACCTCGGCAACGACGGGTCGCTGGAAGCCGTGCTCGGGTACCTGCGCGCCGAGCACCCGGACGCGGTCGTGGACGCGCTGTGCGGCGGACCCGAGGCCGTCACGGCCCGGTACCGGATCCCCGCGACGCGGCTGCACTGGTACCGCGGGGAGTACCGGACCGCGTCACGCCTGGGCGCGGTCGCGGGCAAGGGCCTGGGCAAACTCGTCGACGTCTTCCGTACCGCCGCCTGGGTGCGCCGGCACGACGTGGTGATCGTGCCGGGCATGGGCGTCCTGGAGGCCACGCTGCCGCTGCGGCCGTGGGGTTTCCCGTACTCGCTGTTCCTGCTCTGCGCGAGCGGCCGGCTGCTGCGCACCCGGGTCGCGCTGGTCGGCGTCGGCGCCGCCCCGATCGGGGACCGGGCCACCCGGGCCCTGGTGCGCCGGTCGGCGCGGCTGGCGGCGTACCGCTCGTACCGGGACGACCGGTCCCGGGACGCGCTGCGGGAGATGGGCGTGGACACCGCGCGCGACGGGGTCTACCCGGACCTGGCGTTCGCCCTGCCGGCGCCACCGGTGCCGCCGGGGGACACCGCGGGGCCGCCGGGCCCGGTCTGTGTCGGCGTCATGGACTTCCACGGCGGCAACGACGACCGCGCCCGCGCCGGGGAGATCCACCGGCGCTACCTCGACGGGACGACCCGGTTCGTGCGCGCGCTGACCGAGGAGGGCAGGCCGGTCCGGCTGCTCACCGGCGACGCGTGCGACGCGACTGTGGTCGCCGCGATCCTCGACGCGGTGGACTCGCCGCTGGTCACCGCCGCCGAGGCGGTCTCCCTGGCCGACCTGATGAAGGAGACGGCCGCCGCGAGTGCCGTGGTGGCCACCCGGTACCACAACCTGGTCTGCGCGCTGAAGGCGGGCACACCGACGCTCGCGCTCAGCTACGCGGCAAAGAGCGACGCGCTGATGGCGCGGATGGGGCTCGGCGCGTACTGCCACCCGGCCCGCGAGGTCGACGCCGACCGGCTGCTGGAGCAGTTCCGGGCGCTGGAGGAGCGCTCGGCGGAGCTGCGGCGGACCCTCGCCGAGCGGAACGCGGACGTCACCCGGCAACTCGACGGCCAGTTCGCGGAGTTGACCGCGGCCCTGTTCCCGGCGGCCGGCCGGACCCGTGCCCATGCCCATCCCCACGACCACGACCACGACCACGACCGCACTGATACCCACGCCGTACGGAAGGCCCCATGAAAGCGACCGAAGTCCCGGCGATCGCCGGCGCGTACCTGTTCGAGCCGACGCCGTACGCCGACGAGCGCGGCTTCTTCTGCCGCACCTTCGACGCCGACGTGGTCCGCTCGGTGGGCCTGGACCCGCACGCCTTCGTCCAGGACAGCGTGTCCCGCTCGGCCCGGGGGGTGCTGCGCGGTCTGCACCTGCGCTCCGGCGCCGGTGAGGCCAAGCTGGTGCGGTGCTCGTACGGAAGGATCTTCGACGTCGTCGTGGACCTGCGGCCGGACTCGCCGACGTACCGCAACACGGCGTCCTTCGAGCTGTCCGACGAGACGCAGACGACCCTCTACATCCCGGCCGGGTGCGCGCACGGCTTCCAGGCGCTGACCGCGACCGCCGACACCTCCTACCGCATCGACCGTCCGCACGACCCGGCCGAGGACGTGACGATCGCCTTCGACGACCCGGAACTCGCCATCGCGTGGCCGCTGCCGGTCACCTCCGTGTCCCGGCGGGACCGGGATGCGCCGGTTCTCGCCGTGGCCCTGAAGCAGCGGGAGGGCTGAGGCCGGCGTGAACATCAAAGGCACCGAAGACACCGAAGGCACCGAAGGCACCGAAGGCACGCAAGAGGTGCGCGAGTTCGCGCTGCCGCGGTCGAGGGCGGCCAACGAGCGGCTGCACGCCCTGGTCCCCGGGGGCGCGCACACCTACGCCAAGGGCGACGACCAGTACCCCGAGGACCTGGCCCCGGTCATCAGTCACGGCCGCGGTGCCCATGTGTGGGACGTCGACGGCAACCGCTACATCGAGTACGGCTCCGGTCTGCGGTCGGTCAGCCTCGGCCACGCCCACCCGCGGGTGACCGAGGCGGTGCGGCGCGAGCTCGACCGCGGCGGCAACTTCGTGCGGCCCTCCGTCGTGGAGGTCGAGGCCGCGGAGCGCTTCCTGGCCACCGTGCCGACCGCCGAGATGGTCAAGTTCGCCAAGAACGGCTCCGACGCCACCACCGCCGCGGTGCGCCTGGCCCGTGCCGCCACCGGCCGTCCGCGGGTGGCCGTCTGCGCGGACCACCCGTTCTTCTCCACCGACGACTGGTTCATCGGCACCACGCCGCTGTCCGCGGGCATCCCGGCGGCGACCACCGATCTCACCGTGGCGTTCCCGTACGGGGACCTGACCGCCACGGAGGAGCTGCTCACCCGGTACCGGGACGAGGTCGCCTGCCTGATCCTCGAACCCGCCACCTGGACCGAACCGCCGCCCGGCTATCTCGCCGGGCTGCGCGAGCTGGCCGACCGGCACGGCTGCGTCCTGGTCTTCGACGAGATGATCACCGGTCTGCGCTGGTCCGAGGCGGGCGCCCAGGGCCTGTACGGCGTCGTCCCCGACCTCTCCACGTTCGGCAAGGCGCTGGGCAACGGGTTCGCCGTCTCCGCCCTGGCCGGGCGCCGCGAACTGATGGAGCGGGGCGGGCTGCGCCACTCCGGTGACCGGGTGTTCCTGCTGTCCACCACGCACGGCGCGGAGACCCACTCCCTGGCGGCGGCCATGGCCGTGCAGACCACCTACGCCGAAGAGGGCGTCACCGCGCGGCTGCACGCCCTCGGCGAGCGGCTGGCCGCCGGTGTCCGGGACGCCGCCGCCGCCATGGGCGTCGGCGACCACGTCGTCGTCCGGGGGCGGGCCAGCAACCTGGTCTTCGCCACCCTCGACGGGACCGGGCGGCCCTCGCAGGAGTACCGCACCCTGTTCCTGCGCCGGCTCCTCGTGGGCGGGGTGCTCGCCCCGTCGTTCGTGGTGAGCAGTGCGCTCGACGACACCGACATCGACCGCACCGTCGACGTGGTGGCCCAGGCGTGCGCGGTGTACCGCAAGGCGCTGGACGCGGGCGACCCCACTCCGTGGCTGGGCGGACGGCCGGTGCAGCCGGTGTTCCGCCGCCGGGCGTGACATGACGTGACGTCAGCGGTGACGTGACACCAGCGGTGACGTGACGTCAGCGGTGCCGGGGCCGCCGCCCGTGCCGGCCGGCGGTCCGGTCGAGCAGCCACGCGGTCGCCGGTACCGACGCCAGCGCGGTGCACCAGCCGCCGAGGACGTCGGTCGGGTAGTGCGCGCCCAGCGACACCTGCGCCCAGCCCATGGCGGCGCCGGCGGCCAGTGCCGCG
>NZ_JABTYA010000328.1:0-2444 GCF_013302945.1 Streptomyces sp. 8P21H-1
CGGGTGCTCCGCGGCCCGCGCCGCCGCCCTTCGGCCCGCGCCGGGCGGCACCGGCCGAAGGGGACTTCTTCGCCGACACCGCACAACCGTTCCGCCCTCCTGCGTGTCACATCAGGCAGGAGCAAACGTCTCCAAGGATCGCAAAGGATCACAAGGGGGAAATATGAGGTTCAGCCGTTCCGTCCTGACCGGCGCCGCGTTCGCGTCCCTGGCCCTGGGTGCCACCACCGCGCTGGCGGCGCCCGCCTCCGCCGCGCCCAACACCACACCGCAGAAGGTCTGCGGGAGTGCCTACAAGACCGTGAACCAGGCACCCGTCGGCTCGCTGGGCACCGTCTACCTGACGTACAACGCCACCAACGGCAAGAACTGCGTCGCGACCATCCGCAGCACCCCGGGCACCGCCGTGGACATGTCCACCTGGATCTACGTCCCCGACACGGACGAGTACGCCGAGGACTACGGGCAGTACACCTCGTACGCGGGACCGGCCTACGTGTACGGCAAGGCCCACTGCGTCGACTGGGGCGGCAGCATCAAGAACGTGCACGTGCAGGTGACCGACTCCAACTGTGCGGCCAAGAAGGAGCACAGGACCACCTTCACCCGCTGACCCGCCGACCGGCTGCCCCGCCGATGCGGTGGGGCAGCCCGCAGGCCGTGCCGCGACGCCTCCCGGCCCGGCTCAGGTGGTGTGCAGCGAGCCGAAGGCTCCGGCCAGCAGGTCGCGCAGGAGCGCCGCGGAAGGATGGGGGTCGCGGCGCGGTGTGATCGCGTAGATGCCGCGGGTCGGGGGATCGACGAGGGGCACGGGGACGACGTCGGTCCGCAGCGTGCCCGTCAGGATCCCGGGGACCAGTGCGACGGCGTGCCCGGTCGCGACCAGGGCCAGCTTGCCCGGCAGGTCGGCGGCGGCGAGGTCGATCCGGGCGTCGACCCCGGCGCGGGCGGCGTGCCGGCGCAGGAGCGCCGCCGAGCCGTCGTTGTCCTCGGCCCAGGTCTCCCCGGCCAGCGCCCGTATGTGCACGGGACCGCGTCCGGCCCGCGGATGTCCGGTGGGCAGCACCACGGCCATCGCGTCGAGGCCGAGGAACCGCCGGTCGACCCGCGGGTCGTGGGGCAGTCCGGGTGGTGTGTCGGTGACGACGGCGATGTCGAGGTCGCCGTCGGCCACGCGGTGGTGCAGGGCCGCGCTGAGGCCGGGCAGCAGGCTCCACCGGTGGGACCCTCCCCGCTCCAGCAGGTTCCGGACGGCTTCGGGGACGATCCCGGCGGCCAGGGACGGTGTCGCGCCGATGGCCAGCAGCCGGTCCACGACCCCGTCCTGGACCTCACGCACCGCGCGGACGGCACGGTCGGCCTCGTCGAGCGTGACCTTGGCGTGGCGCCGGAACACCTCACCGGCGGGCGTCGGACGCACACCGCGCGGATGGCGCTCCACCAAGGTCACGCCGAGCTGCCGTTCGAGACCGGCGATCTGCCGGGAGACGGCCGACTGCGTGTGATGCAGTTCGGCGGCCGCCGCCGACAGCGACCCGAGCCGACACACCGTCACGAACGTTCGCCACACCGTCAGTTCCACGGGACCAGTATGACCAGTGGGTATGCGGCCCCCGCAGGGCTGCCCCGCGGGATCTGCGCTTGTCGCGGCAACCGCGGTGCGCCACGGTGGCGCACATGACCGCACAGCACACGACGGCACAGCACACGACGGCACAGCACACGACGGCACAGGGCACGACCGGCCAGCACACGACCGGCCAGCACACGACCGCCGTCCCCGGCCCGGGGCGCCCCGCGGTGGGGGACGCCGTCCTCGAACCGCTCCGCGCCTACGTCCGCGGGCACGCCACCGGCCGCCCCGGCCACTTCCGCGAGGCGTTCCTGCCCACCGCCCACATCGGGGGCATCCGGGACGGCGTGTTCGTCTCGTGGTCCCTGGACGAGTACTGCGCCCTCTTCCAGGGCCGTCCGGCGCCGGACGAGCCGGCCCGCTCCCGCCGCGTCGACACCGTCGACGTCCACGGCACCGTCGCGAGCGCGGTCATGACGCTCCGGCACGGCGCCGACACCTTCACCGACCTCTTCCTGCTGGTCCGCGCCGACGGCGGCTGGCGCATCGCCGACAAGGTCTACCACCGGCACACCTGAGGACCCGGAGCGGAGTGGTTCAGTTCTCCGGCGTCCCGTCCCACGGTCCCGGCGCGAGCAGTTCGTGCAGGCTCGCGCCCCGCGCCCAGCGTTCGAGCGCGGGGCCGTCGAGGAGACGGGTCCTCCCCTGGCGCTGTGCCCAGCGGACGTCGCGCGTCCGGAAGGTGCCCCGGTGCACCACCAGGCGCAGGTCCGGTTCGGCGGTGCCCCGGCGCGTGGGGGAACGCGGGCGGTCCTCGTCGGGCAGGGGTTCCGCCACCGGCCGGAAGGCCACGTCGAGCCGCCGGCCGTCC
>NZ_JABTYA010000329.1:0-5238 GCF_013302945.1 Streptomyces sp. 8P21H-1
CGCCGCCCGGACACGGGGGTGCCCGGTGACCGCCCCGGACCCTTCCGGTTCGGACCCTTCCGGGCGGGACCCGCACCGCCACGACGCCGGTCCGCCGGACGGCGGGGACGGAGGGGACAGAGGCGGGCGCGCCGGACCGGACCGCGCCCGTCCCCCGCGCATACCCACGCCCCGCTCGTCCGTCGAGGACACGGGTCTGCCCCTGCCCTCCCCGGCGTCCCCCGCGCCCTCCGCCTCCCCCGTGTCCTCCGTGTCCCCTGTGCCCCCTGTGTCCCCTGTGTCCCCTGTGTCCCCTGTGTCCGACGCTCCCCCCACGTCCGCCGCTCCCCCCTCCGCCGCTCCTCCCGCCCTCGATCACCAGGTGCTGAAGGCCCTGCTCGGGGCCTGGGCGCTGGCGGCCTGCTCCCCCGCGGAGACGGCGGCCGTCGAGGACCACCTGGGCGGCTGCGGCGCCTGCGCCGAGGAGGCGCTGCGACTGCGCGAGGCGGTCGGCCTCCTGCACCGGCCGGAGAGCCTCGACCTGAACCCCGCCCTGCGCACCCGCGTCCTGGAGTCCTGCCTGGACCGCCGCCCGCCCCGTATCCCGGTGCCCTCCTGGGCGATGCCGTACGACGCGGAGACCGCCCGCCTGGACGCCCTGCTCCAGGACATCGGCGGCGCGGAGTGGCACGCCCCCGTACGGCTGCGCTGGTTCGACGGCGACGAACCCACGAGTCGCCGCACCACCGTCGCCGGGGTCATCGCCCACCTCCTGACCGTGGACGGCCTCGTCGCCGTCACGCTCGGCCTGGACGACCCCCTGGACACCGCGGCGGACGCCTCCGGCCCCGCCGCCCGCACCGAGGCATGCTGGCGCGCCGCGCCCTTCCCGCCCACCCGCTCCGTGCACGGCCCGTGGCGCGAGCAGTCCCACAACCTCGTCCGCACGGCGGCCTTCGCGACCGACGGGGGCTCCGGCCGCCTGCCCGTCCCGTACGGCGACTTCGAACTCCCGCTGCGCGACGCGATGCTGGACCGCGCCTTCGAGACCTGGGTGCACGCCGGGGACATCGCGGACGCGGTCGACTACCCGTACGAACCGCCCGCGCCCCGCCACCTGCACGCGATGATCGACCTGGGCGCCCGGCTGCTCCCCTCGGTCCTGGCCGCCCGCCGCCAGGCGGGGCTCACGGCACCCGTCCGTGAGGCCCGCCACCTGACCCCGGCCGGCGCCCCCGGCCGCAGCCTCCGCCTGGAGATCGAGGGCCTGGGCGGCGGGGAGTGGCTCATCCCCCTCGACTCCCCCGCCGCACCGGCCTCCCCCGACCACGAGGTGGCCCACGTGGCGCTGGACGGCGTGGAGTTCTGCCAGCTCACGGCCGGGCACATCCCACCCGAGGAGGCGGCGGCGGGTCAGCTGGGCGACCGCGAGGCGATCAGGGACGTACTCTTCGCGGCGGCGTCACTGAGCCGTATGTAGCAGTTGCATGCAGCAGTTGCATGCAGCAGTTGCATGCAGCAGTTGCTGTAGCCGCGCGCAGGAGCCGCGTGCGGGAGCGGGCACGCCGGCGCGCGACCGTCTGTCACCCGTCACCCGTCACCTGCCGCCCGCCGCCTGCCGCCCGCCGCCCGCCGCCGCGCGTCCTAGCCGAAGACGACGGTCCGTCGCCCGTTCAGCATGATCCGGCGCTCCGCGTGCCACTTCACGGCCCGCGCCAGCGCCTGGCACTCCACGTCCCGCCCCACGGCCACGAGCTGCTCCGGGGTGACCTGGTGCCCCACCCGCTCGACCTCCTGCTCGATGATCGGCCCCTCGTCGAGGTCGGCCGTCACGTAGTGCGCGGTCGCGCCGATCAGCTTCACTCCCCGCACATGCGCCTGGTGGTAGGGCTTCGCCCCCTTGAAGCTCGGCAGGAAAGAGTGGTGGATGTTGATGATCCGCCCGCTCAGCTGCTTGCACAGGTCGTCGGAGAGCACCTGCATGTACCGCGCGAGCACCACCAGCTCGACGTCCTGCTCCCGCACCAGCCGCAGCAGCTCCGCCTCGGCCTGCGGCTTGTTGTCCTTGGTGACCGGGATGTGCCGGAACGGCACGCCATACGACGCCACGAGCTCGGCGAAGTCCGTGTGGTTGGACACCACGGCCACGATCTCCACCGGCAGCGCCCCGATGCGCGCCCGGAACAGCAGGTCGTTCAGGCAGTGCCCGAACCGGCTGACCATCAGCACGACCCGCATCCGGTCCTCGGCCAGGTTTATCCGCCAGTCCATCTGGAAGGAGTCACCGATCGCCGCGAAGCTCGCCCGCAGTTTCTCCACCGTCACCGGCGACTCCGCCGAGAAGTGGACCCGCATGAAGAACAGCCCCGTGTCCCGGTCGCCGAACTGCTGGCTGTCCTCGATGTTGCACCCGGTCATGAAGAGGTAGCTCGACACGGCGTGCACGATGCCCTGCTTGTCGGGGCAGGAGAGGGTGAGGACGTACTGCTCGGGCGCGGCCTGCTCATTCATGCCCGCCAGGTTCCCACAAACGCCGCGCCCGGGCCCACACGTCCCGTCTGGCGGACGGGGCGCGTGCGTCCCGTCCGGACGGGCAGGCGTGCGTCCGCGGGTCCGTGGGGGCCGGTCGCGCAGTTCCCCGCGCCTCTGAAGGGCCTCAGGCGGAGCGGGTCATGATGCGCAGCACTTCGAGCGTGCGGGGCGGGACGTCCGCGTCCTCGCCGTCGCTCACGGCCATCCGTACGTGTGCGTCCCGGGCCGCCCGTACGGCCTCCGGCCACCCCGGATGGTCGAGGTACGCGGAGACGGGTGCGTCGGGCCCGACCTGGTGCATGATCCGCAGCACCCGCAGCACCGCGGAGTCGACGAGCGCCGCCTCCTGCGAGTCGCGGAAGATCGTCCCGATGTACTTCTCGGCGGACCAGTTGTCCAGCCAGGTGTCCTCGACGAGGCGGTAGACGGCGTCGGTCACGTCCCCGTACCCGTCCACCCCCGCGAGCCATATCCCCCGCTGGAACTCGGTGTCGGAAAGCATGTGCAGCGCGGAGCGCACATTGCTGCGCCAGCGCCACCACGGCATGTCGTTCAGTGGCATGCCGCCCATGGTGGACGAGCGACGGCCGCGACGGGAAGAGTTCTCCGAACCTTGCACGGTCACCGATCGTACGTTCCTGCCGGACCGGTCCGCTCCGCACCCCGCTGTTCACCGTCCCGTCACCACCCGTCGACCGAGGGTCGCACCCGCCGTAGCGATGTGACGGAATCGTGCGTATGCATGACCGGCCGGCGACCCACCCGTTCCTTCCTCCCCGCCCTCCGCTCCCCGCTCACCAGGGCCGGAAGAGTGCTGTCCGCGGGCGCGCTGGCGGCGTGCGTGTCGGCGGCGGCCGGCTGCGGTGTCGTCCCCGGCACCACGGCGGGAGCAGAGGACGGCACCGTCACCGTCATGACGTGGGCGCCGGAGAGGACCAGGACGACCAACAAGCCCGGCATGCCGGCCATGGCGAGGGCGTACGCGCGCTGGGTCAACTCCCACGGCGGCATCGACGGCCGCAAGCTGGAGGTCCTCACCTGCAACGACCGCAACGACACGGTGGCCGCCGCGAACTGCGCCCGCCGCGCGGTCGAGGAGGACGCCGTCGCGGTCGTCGGTTCGTACAGCCAGCACGCCCGCTCGTTCTTCTCCCCGCTGGAGGGAGCCGGCATCCCGTACCTCGGCGGCTACGGCGTCACGGACGACGAGTTCACCAGCCCGCTCTCCTACCCGGTCAACGGCGGCCAGGCCTCCCTGCTGGCCGGCCTCGGGCGGCAGCTCGGCGGGACCTGCGGTCCGGTCACGCTCATCCGCCCCGACACGGTCGCCGGCGACGAACTGCCCGTGCTGCTCGACTCCGGCCTGGCGGCGGCGGGCCACGCGGCCTCCGTCGACCAGCGGGCCACCGAGGAGGCCACCGAGTACGCGGGGCACGCCCGGCGGGCCCTGGAGCGGTCCTCGGCGGACCCGAGGGCGGAGGGGTGCGTGATCCCCGCGCTGGGCGACCGCACCGACACCTTCATGGACTCGTTCCGGCGGGCCCGCGAGGACTACCCGACGGTGCACACGGCCTCCGTGCTGGGCAGCGTCGACCAGTCGGTGATCGACGCGACGGGCCGTACCTACGAGGGCGCGTACGTCACCGGCTGGTACCCGGCGTCGGGCGACGAGCGGTGGGAGCCGATGCGCGAGGTGATCCGGAAGGAGGCCTTCGGCGACAACCGGATCGACGCCGCCGACCCCGGCGTGCAGACGACCTGGGTCGCGTACACCGCCCTGACGAGGGCCATCGAGTCGCTGGGCGACGGCGAGGTGTCAGCGCGGGCGCTGCGGCGCACGCTGGACGACGGGCTGCGGATCGACACGGGCGGGCTGACGCCGACCCTGAGCTGGAGCTTCCAGGACCTGCTCACGACGAGCGACTTCCCGCGCCTGGCCAACGCGGACGTGACCTTCCAGGTGGTCCGCGGGGGCCGCCTGGTCAGTGACCGCAGGGGCTTCGTGAACGTGGCGGAGGTCCTGGAGACCACCACGTCCTGACCGCGTCACAGCTGGCCGGGCTGGCGCTCCGTCAGTCCGTAGGTGTGGGCGATGGAGTTCCACAGCTTGGCGGCCTTGGCCTTCTGCGTGGTCGCGGTGCCGCTCTCCCGGTTGCCCGCGGCGGTCCGACCCGTGGAGCGGGCCTGGCCCTTCTCGCAGCCCTTCTTGCCCGCGGCCTGGTCGGCCCAGGCGGCGTAGTGCGTGTCCGCCGCGGCGGATGCCTTCCACGCGCTGTTGAGCGCGGCGGTCAGCTCCGCGTGGTTGTCGAGCTTCTCGACGGACAGGCCCGCGAGCCGGGTGACCAGGGAGTTGCGCTGTTTGGCGGCGTCGCGCAGGTCGGTCGCAGCCTGGCCGAGATTGGTGCACCTGCGCACGTTGTCGACGGCCTTGACCACCGAGTCGCGGCTGGCGCCGCTGTCCGCCAGGAGCTTGTCCAGGGCCACCGCCTGGGCCTCGGCCGGTCCCACCGACGCGGAGCCGGAGGACCCGTCCGTGGCGGACGCGGTCGCCGCCACCGTCGTGTTCCCGTCGCCCTTGTCCTCGTCCCCACCGCCGCCACCGCTCAGCAGGGCGCCCGCGCCGATGCCGAGCACGGCTATGCCCACTCCGACGGCGGCGATGACGGGAACGCGGGAACGGGACCGGCCGCCGCGGCCGTGGTCGCCGTCCGCCCCGGCCCGGTGTCC
>NZ_JABTYA010000330.1:0-3176 GCF_013302945.1 Streptomyces sp. 8P21H-1
CCAGCGGTATTGGCTGGGCCGGGGTGGCGGCACGGCCGACGCCGCGGCGCTGGGACTGGCGCGGGCCGAGCACCCGCTGCTGGGTGCCGTGACGGAGCTGCCCGGGTCCGGCGGTCTGCTGTTCACCTCGCGGCTGTCGCTGCGTACGCATCCGTGGCTGGCGGACCATGCGGCGGCGGGGACGGTGCTGTTGCCGGGGGCGGCGTTCGTGGAGCTGGCGGTGCGTGCCGGGGACGAGGTCGGCTGCGGTGCCGTCGAGGAACTGGTGGTGGAGGCGCCGCTGCCGCTCCCCGAGCACGAGGGCGTGCAGGTGCGGGTGACCGTGGACGCCCCGGACGGATCCGGGCGGCGTCAGGTGTCGGTGCACTCGCGCCGCCAGGAGGCGGCCTGGGTGCGGCACGTCAGCGGCACGCTGAGCCCGGAGAGCGACCCGGCCGGCGGCAGCGTCGGGCCGGACGCACAGGACCTGACGCGGTGGCCGCCCGTCGGGGCGCTGCCGGTCCCGGAGGACCGGGTGCGCGGCGTCTACGAGGAGTTGGCGGCGGACGGATACGGGTACGGTCCCGCCTTCCGCGGCCTGCGCGCGGCGTGGACGCGGGGCGACGAGATCTACGCGGAGGTCGCCCTGCCCGAGGAACTGGCCTCCGAGGCGGGCGCGTTCGGCCTGCATCCCGCGCTGCTCGACGCGGCCCTGCACGCCACCGCCTTCCGCGACCGCACCGGCGCCGACACGGGCCCCGCGTTGCCCTTCGCCTACCGAGGGGTGTCGCTGCAAGCTTCCGGCGCGTCGGCGCTGCGGGTACGGATCACGCCTTCCGGAAAGGACGGGGTGGGTGTCCGGCTGGCCGACCCGAACGGCGCGTCCGTCGCGGTGATCGAGTCGCTGGTGTCGCGGCCGGTGCCGACGGGCGGGCCGGACGCCGCCGGCGGGCGGACGCCGCTGGAGCAGATGTTCCTCGTGGGCTGGGAGGAGCTGCGGGTCGCTCCCGCCACCCCCGTGGAGACGGTCTCCGTACGGACCGTGGAGGACGTGACGCGGGTGACCGGACCGCCGGCGGTCCTGCTGTACGAACCCGAGGGCACCGACGTGCACCATGTCACCCACCGCACCCTGGAGGTACTTCAGGCGTGGCTCGGCGCGCCCGCGCTGGAGCAGACACGCCTGGTGGTGCTGACCAGGGGTGCCGTGAGCGTGCGGGACGGTGACCGGCCGAACCCGGCGGTGGCCGCCGCGTGGGGCCTCGTGGGCACCGCGCAGTCGGAACACCCCGGCCGCGTCCTGCTCCTCGACACGGACGCCACGGCGGCCTCCGCCGACGTGCTCCCCGCCCTCCTGGCCGCCCTGCTCGACGGCGACGAACCACAGCTCGCCCTGCGTGACGGGGTCTGCCACCAGCGGCGTCTCACCCGGGCCGGCGCCGACGAGGTCCTGACGGCACCGGCGGATGAGCCCACGTGGGAGCTGGGCACGCGGGCCCCGGGCACGCTGGAGGGCCTGGCCCTCCTGCCGGCGCCGGAGGCACGGGCGGCACTGCCTCCCGGGCACGTCCGGATCGGGACGCGCGCCGCGGGCCTCAACTTCCGTGACGTACTGATGGCGCTGGGCATGTACCCGGGTGAGATCAGCATCGGCAACGAAGGCGCCGGTGTGGTCACGGAGGTCGGTCCCGGCGTCACCCGCTTCGCCCCGGGCGACCGGGTCATGGGCCTCTTCGAGGGCGCGGGCGGCCCCGTGGCCGTGGCCGACTGCCGCACACTCGCGCCCATGCCGAAGGGCTGGTCCTTCGAACAGGCGGCCTCGGTGCCCTGCGTGTACCTCACCGCCTGGTTCGGGCTGCGGGACCTGGCGGGGCTGGAGCGCGGCGAGTCGGTGCTGATCCACGCCGCCGCCGGTGGTGTCGGCACGGCCGCCGTGCAGCTCGCCCGGCACTGGGGCGCCGAGGTCTACGGCACCGCCAGTCCGGCCAAGTGGGACGCGGCGCGTGCCGCCGGCGTACCCGACGGGCGGCTCGCCAACTCCCGCACCCTGGACTTCGAGGGGCAGTTCCTCGACCTGACCGGCGGGCGGGGCTTCGACGTCGTCCTGGACGCGCTCGCCGGTGACTTCGTGGACGCCTCGCTGCGCCTGCTGCCCAGGGGCGGCCGGTTCATCGAGATGGGCAAGACCGACCTGCGCGATCCCGCCGAGGTGGCGGCCGCCCACCCCGGCGTCGCCTACCGGGCCTTCGACCTGGCCGACGCGGGCGGCGAACGCATCGAGCGGATGCTGACCGAGCTGGTCGCCCTCTTCGACCAGGGCGTCCTGACCCCGCCGCCGCTCACCACGTGGGACATCCGGCATGCTCCGGCCGCCTTCCGGTTCATGAGCCAGGGCCGGCACATCGGCAAGAACGTGTTCACGCTGCCGCGCCGGCCCGACCCGCGGGGCACCGTCCTCGTCACCGGCGGTACCGGAGCACTGGGCAAGGTGGCGGCCCGCCGCCTGGTGACCGAGCACGGCGTACGCAACCTGCTGCTGGCCAGCCGCAGCGGCCCCCGGGCCGACGGCTCCGCCGAGCTGGAGCGCGAACTGACCGCCCTCGGGGCGAGGGTCCGCATCGCCGCCTGCGACGTGTCCGACCGGGACGCCGTGGCCGCGCTGCTGTCGACCGTCTCCCCGGACGCCCCGCTGACCGGTGTGGTGCACAGCGCCGGCGCCCTGGACGACGGCGTACTCACCGCCCTGACCGCCGAACGACTGGACACCGTCCTCGCCTCCAAGGCCGACGCCGCACACCACCTGCACGAACTGACCCGGCACCTGGACCTGACACTGTTCGTCCTGTTCTCCTCGGCCGCCGGCACCCTCGGCGGTTCCGGGCAGGGCGGCTACGTCGCCGCCAACGCCTACCTGGACGCCCTGGCCCACCAGCGCCGGGCCCAGGGCCTTCCCGCCGTCTCGCTGGCCTGGGGCCTGTGGACGCAGGGCGCGGGGACCGGCCTGACCGGTCACCTCACCGGCGCGGACCAGCGGCGGATGGCACGCGGCGGAGTCGTCGGGCTGTCGGAGGACGAGGGTGCGGCACTGTTCGACACCGCGCTGCGCCTGCCCCAGCCGGTGCTGCTGCCGATGAGACTGGACTTCGGCGCGCTGCGGGCGCAGGCCGCCACCGGGCCGGTGCCGCCGCTGCTGCGCG
>NZ_JABTYA010000331.1:0-16850 GCF_013302945.1 Streptomyces sp. 8P21H-1
CGGGGGGGCGGGGGCCGGGAGGGCCGAGGGCCGGGGGGGCCGCCATCCCGGCGGCCGGGCCCGGTGGGTTCACGGGGAAACACACCGGGCCCCGGTTCGGACTCGGCCCCAGCTTGAGCGCGGCTCCGGTTCCGAGTCGGCTTCGGCTCGGACTCGCCTCCGGTTCCGGCTCGCGCCCGGCCCGGTTCCGGGTCGGCTTCGGCTCGGACTCGGGCCCGGCTCGGCTTCAGCTCAGGTTCCTGCCCGGCGTCGGTCCGGTCGCGGCTCGGACACGGCTCCGGTTCCGACTCGGACCCGGCTCCGGCCCGGCCCCGGTTCGGCTTCGGCTTCGGCTTCGGCTTCGGCTCAGGATCCTGCCCGGCGCCGGTCCGGTCGCGGCTCGGACACGGCTCCGGTTCGGACTCGGACCCGGCTCCGGCCCGGCCCCGGTTCGGCTTCGGCTTCGGCTTCGGCTTCGGCTTCGGCTCACGCTCGGCCCCGGTTCGGACTCGGTCCCGGTTCCGGTTCCGGTTCCGGTTCGAGCCCGGCCCAGGCTCGATTCCGGCTCGATTCCGGCTCGGTTCCGAGGAGCTGTGCGTGGTGTCCGCGCGTCGGGTGACAGCCGCCGGGAAATTCGGTCGACAGGCGGGCCGGCGGCGCACTGTGATGGCTCCGACCGCCCGACACGTGGGGCGGACCGGCCGAAGGAGCTGCTCCCAATGAGCGGGGGAGCCACCGGCACCCGTCCGGCGATCGACGCGGCACTGATCAGGTGCCTGGTCGACGCCCAGTTCCCGCAGTGGGCCGGGCTGCCTCTCGAACTGCTCGACCCGGCCGGTTCGGACCATGCGATCTCTACGCCGCCGTCAGCCCCCGGGGCGCCGCGCAGACCACCCGGCAGATCACCGAGGCCCTGATCGGCTGAGCAGCCGGTCCCAGGAAGAGGACGCCGATCGCCTCACGCTCCGGACGGTCCGAGCGCTCCGGGTCCCCACAACCGGGCCCGCACCGACCCCGGAGGCAGACCCGGAGGCAGGCCCCGAGGCAGCCCCGGCCGTGGTGACCCGGTGACGGCCGGAAGTCTCCGCGGCCCCACCCTCCGGGTCACCCCGTCCGAGCCGGACATCACCCCGTCCCAGTCCGACCGGGAGCCGATCCCGCCGGCCTCCCGGATCCCGCCGCCCCCCGGAACTCGGCGAAGGCCAAGTCCTGACCGCGGTCATCACGACAGCCCTGGCCGGAAACACCGTGCCGCGCGGCCCGTGAGCCGCGCGGCCGTCCTCACACGCGCCGATCGCCGGACGGGCCACGGGACCCGTCCGGCGATCGGTGTGGCAGCGCGTCAGACCTGCGCCATCCCCCTGTCCCAGTCCTGGTCGGGACCTGGACGGCGCGCGTCCTCCTCCAGCGACTTGCGGAGCTGGTCGCCCTCCACGTCCACGTTCGGCAGCAGCCGGTCGAGCCAGCGCGGCAGCCACCACGCCTTGTCCCCGAGCAGCGCGAGCACCGCGGGCACGATGGCCATGCGGACCACGAAGGCGTCGAAGAAGACCGCGACGGCCAGCGAGAAGCCGATCAGCTTGATCATGGACTCGGTGGAGCCGGAGAAGCCCGCGAAGACCGCGATCATGATCACCGCGGCGGCGGTGACGACCCGCGCCCCGTGCCGGAAACCGGTGACGATCGCCTGCTTCGGCTGCTCCCCGTGGACGTACGCCTCACGCATCCGGGTGACCAGGAAGACCTCGTAGTCCATGGCGAGACCGAAGACCGTACCCACCATGAAGATCGGCACCATCGACATGATCGGACCGGTCTGCTCGACGCCGAAGAAGTCCGACATCCAGCCCCACTGGAAGACCGCGACCACCGCGCCGAGCGCGGCGACGACGGAGAGCAGGAACCCGAGGGCCGCCTTGAGGGGGACCAGGATCGACCGGAAGATGAGCATCAGCAGCAGGAACGCCAGACCCACGACGACCGCGAGGTAGGGCAGCAGCGCGTCGTTCATCTTCTGGGAGAAGTCGGTGTTCAGCGCGGTGGCGCCGGTGACCAGGACCTTCACCCCGTTGTCCGAGGCGACCTCGCCGCCCGCGTCACGGACGGCGTGGACCAGGTCCTCCGTCTTCACCGACGAGGGGCGGTCCTTCGGGACGGCCGTGAGCATCGCCGTGTCGCCGGCCTTGTTGAAGGTGGCGGGGGTGACGGCGACGACGTCCTTGACCTTCTTCACCGCGTCGGAGACCTGACCGACCGTCTGCTGCCCGTTGTCGTCGCCCTTGAGGTCCACGACGACCACCAGCGGGCCGTTGAAGCCGGGTCCGAAGGCGTCGGAGAGCAGGTCGTACGCCTTGCGCTGGGTGGTGCTGGTCGGCTGCGAGCCGTTGTCGGGCAGGCCCATCTCCAGCGAGGCCGCCGGGACCGCGGCGACGCCGAGGCCGACGACTCCCACGAGGACCACGGCGGCGGGGCGGCGCAGGACGAAACGGGCCCAGCGGGTGCCCATGTTGGGCTTGGCGTGGGGCTCGAGCCGCTCGCGCTCCTGCTTCTTGCGTGCCTTCTTGCCCAGCATGCGCCTGCCCGCGAAGCCCAGCACGGCCGGCACGAGGGTGAGCGCGACCAGGACGGCGATGGCGACCGTGCCGGCGGCGGCGAGGCCCATCTTGGTGAGCATCGGGATGTTGACCACGGCGAGCCCGACGAGCGCGATGACGACGGTGAGGCCCGCGAAGAACACGGCGGATCCCGCCGTCCCGACCGCCCGTCCGGCGGCCTCCTCGGGTTCGTGCCCCTCCGCCAGCTCCGCCCGGTGGCGGGAGACGATGAACAGGGCGTAGTCGATGCCGACGGCGAGGCCGATCATCATCGCGAGGACGCTGGTGGTGGAGTCGAAGTCCATCGCGCTGGCCAGGGTGGCGATGACCGAGACGCTGATCCCGACGCCGATGAGCGCGGTGAGCAGCGACAGACCCGCGGCGATCAGGGAGCCGAAGGTCATGATGAGCACGATCGCGGCCACGGCGACGCCGATGGACTCGGTGGCCCCGGCGGCCGGGATGGCCTGGAGCGCGTCACCGCCGATCTCGACGGTCAGGCCGGACTTCCGCGCGTCGGCCCCGATGTCCTCCAGCGACGTGCGCGTGTCGTCGGTCAGTTCCAGCGTGGTGACCTTGTACGAGACCGCGACGTACGCCGTCGAACCGTCCTCGGAGACGGCGTTCGCCGCGTACGGGTCGACGACCTGCCCGACCTGGTCCGAACCCGCCGGCAACGCCTTGACGACCTTCTCGACCGTGGCCCGGTTCTCGGCCGAGGTCATCGTCTCGCCGTCCGGCGCCTTGAAGACGACCCGGGCGACCGCTCCGTCGACGCTGCTGCCGGGGAAGCGCTCGTCGATCAGGTCGAAGGCCTTCTGCGCCTCCGTGCCCGGGATGGCGAAGCTGGATCCCGAGGTGGGCGCGGACGCGGCACCGACGCCGGAGAGGACCAGCATCGCCACCCATATGAGAGCGACGTAGATACGGCGCCGGAACGCCAACCGTCCTAGTTTGTAGAGAAACGTGGCCACTGGGTGTACTCCCGGTCTGGGGATGGATCAGGTCATGGGGGACGGGCTCGGCCGGGTTCCCGGGCCGGGCCGTGGGGCTGGGTTCGGCCGTCAGCCGGACGGGCGGCGGCACGGGACTCCGTGCGCCGTGGCCGGCGTCACGGGACCACGGAAGTCGCGGGGCTCCCTGCCTGGCGCCCACCATGCGCGCCGGGAGCGGTCACGGCGTTCCCGGCCGTCCCGCGGACCCGGGTGACCCCGGCCGGACCGGGGGCTGCCCCGCTCCTGCCGGGTCCGGTCCTGCTCCTGCGACGAGACATGGTCGTTCCTTCCGGTCGGACACGCTCTGTGCCACAAGCACGAAACTACGCACCGTCCGGCGGCCGCACACTGGGCGTATGACCCAGGTCTGGGGTGGTGCTGGGTACACCCCCGCCGTGGCTCCGGGCCCGGACCGTGCGGCCGTGTGCACAGGCGGCCCCGGTCCGTATGCGCAGGCGGTGAAGGGCGCGTGTGAGGGGTCGGGGGATTCGGCGTCGTGCGGGAGAGTCGGGCCGGGTCTGAGAGAGTGGCAGGTATGGATATCGAGCGCAGGAACAACGTCACTGTCACAGGCAACCCGCTGGGGTCGACGGTGGTACTGGCTCACGGGTTCGGCTGCGACCAGAACATGTGGCGGCTGACGGTGCCCGCGCTCGTCGAGGACCACCAGGTGGTGCTGTTCGACTACGTGGGGTCGGGCCGCTCGGACCTGTCCGCGTTCACGGAGGCCCGTTACGCCACGCTCGACGGGTACGCCAGGGACGTGGTGGAGGTGTGCGAGGCACTCGACCTGCGCGACGCGGTGTTCGTGGGGCACTCGGTCAGCGCGATGATCGGGGTGCTGGCCGCCGACCTGGCTCCGGAGCGCATCGGGGCGCTGGTGATGGTCGCCCCGTCCCCGCGGTACATCGACGACGACGGCTACCGGGGCGGGTTCAGCAAGGAGGACATCGACGAGCTGCTGGTCTCCCTGGATTCGAACTACCTGGGCTGGTCGGCGGCGATGGCACCGGTCATCATGGGGAACGCGGACCGGCCCGAACTGGGCGAGGAGCTGACGAACAGCTTCTGCGCCACCGACCCGGACATGGCGCGCGTCTTCGCCCACGCCACCTTCACCTCGGACTCGCGGGACGACCTGAAGCGCGTACAGGTGCCGACGCTGGTGCTGGAGTGCGCCCAGGACGCCATCGCCCCGCGCGAGGTCGGCGCCTTCGTCCATGCCGCGATCCCCGGTTCGACCCTGGTCACACTCGACGCCACCGGGCACTGCCCGCACCTGTCGGCGCCGGAGGCCACCAACGAGGCGATCACCGGTTTCCTGGCGGGCCTGCGATGACGTGCCGTACCGGGTCGCAGCCCGACCCGCACCGTGCCGACGGGGAGGAGACGCCGGACGCGACGTTCGCCGCGCTGCTGGAGGACAGCGCGGAGGAACTGTACGAGAGCGCGCCGTGCGGCTACCTGTCGACGTTGATGGACGGCACCATCGCCAGGATCAACGGCACTCTTCTGGGCTGGCTCGGCCTGGAGCCGGAGGCGGTGGTGGGCCGGACGCGGTTCAGCGATCTGCTGACGGCGGGCGGCAGGCTCTACCACGAGACGCACTTCGCGCCCCTGCTGCGGATGCAGGGCGAGGTCAGGGGCATAGCCCTCGACATCAGACAGGCCGACGGCGGGCGGCTGCCCGTACTGGTCACCTCCGTCGTCAAGTACGGCAGCACCGGCGAACCGCTGCTGATCCGCACCACGGTCTTCGACGCCCGGGACCGCCGTGCCTACGAGAAGGAGCTGCTGCGGGCCCGCAGGGCGGCCGAGGAGGCGCGCAAGGAGGCCGAGGCCGACCGCGCCCGGCTCCAGGACGCCCTCGCCGTGCTGCAGCAGTCGCTCCTGCCCACCACCCTGCCGCCGGTGCCCGGCGTGGAGGCGGCCGTCCACTACCGCGCCGCCTCCCCCGACCAGCTCGGCGGTGACTTCTACGACCTCTTCCCGGTCGACGGCAAGCGCTTCGCCTTCTTCCTCGGGGACGTGTGCGGCAAGGGCCCGCAGGCCGCCGCCCTCACCTCGCTGACCCGTTACACCCTGCGTACGGCCGCACTGCACGACCCCGACCCCGTCGCCACCCTCAGCACCCTGAACACGGCCCTCCACGAGCGGTACACGGGCAACGACCCGCGCTACTGCACCGTCGTCTTCGGCCTGCTCGAACCGGACGCCGCGAGCGGAGAGGTCGCCGTCCACCTCGCCGCGGGCGGCCACCCACCGGCCCTCGTCCTGCGTGCCGACGGCAGGGCCGACTTCCTGCCCACCCCCGGCGGCCTGATCGTCGGTGTCCTGCCCGCCGCCCGCTTCGTCACCGCCGCCACCACCCTGGGCCCCGGCGACACGCTCCTGCTCTACACCGACGGCCTGACCGAGGCACGCACCGGCGAGGACCGCACGAGCCTGTACGGGGACGAGGCCCTGCGCGCCTTCCTGGCCGGCCGCGCCGGTGAGTCGCCGCACGCCGTGATGGAGGCCCTGACCGGCCTGCTGGACGGCTTCGGCGACGGTCTCGACGACGACACCGCCCTGCTCGCCCTCGGCGTTCCGGCCCGCCCCGCCGCCGGGCACGGACACGACCGGGACGGCTGACCGGACCACGGCGTCGTCACACCGCGGCCGGAGCGCGCCGTGCCCGGCCGTCATGAGCCGGGCATGGGCCGTCTGCGCGAAAACACCCCGCACACCGCCCACGTTCGAGTGAGGGAGACGTGCTGTCGGCACCTCGCGCGGTGATCATGAGTGCAAGAGCGACGAGGGCGCGCGATCGCGTGGCCGTACCTCCCGCTCGTGTGTCCATCACCTCTCCATCAGGAGCAACCATGCGCGTGCGTACCATCCTCTCCGCCGGTGTCTTCGCCTTCACCGCGGTCCTAGGCGGCGCCGGCTCGGCCCTCGCCGACGAGCACGACGAGTCCCACAGCGGGGGCGAATTCCGTATCTGCGGCCAGTTCGCGCACGCGGAGGACAGCTCGGCGAGCTGGGGCACCGGATGCGCGGAGTCCCGCTGGGTCGGCGAGGCCCCGGAGTTCGAGATCTCGGACTGACCGGCCGGAAAACGGGCCACCCGGAAGCGGGCCGCCCCGGGAGTGGTCTTCCCCGGAGCGGCCCGATCGCCGGCACGGCCGGCGCCCTCCTCCCGTGATCCGCTCACGGGAGGAGGGCGCTTCCGCGTTGCACGGCGAGGTGCGCGGCACGGGCGGCATCCGTGCCCTCCGCCCCGGTCGGAGACACCCCGCCGTACGCCCTCCGCCGACTCGGCGCATCCACCGTGAGGACGGAGGGGCGGCGGTCCCCCTGCCGTTCACCCGGGGACGGGCGCGGTCAGCCGGGGACGGCACGGTCGCGCGGCCGGTCGGTGCACATGGGTCAGATGTCGAGCACGATGACGTCGTCGTCGACCGGACGAACCACACAGGGGAAGCAGACACCGGCAGCACGGGTCGTGCCGACGAGACTGTCACCGTGGTCGGTCCGCCCGGCGAGCCGGCGGGAACCCTGATCCTGACGCCGGATCGGCCGAGTTCGACCTCGGGTCGAGAGGTCCCGGGGGTAGCGAATGCCGTCGATGCGGGCGGTTCTGGAAGCTCGGCAGAACGCCGCCGCCTCGCAGGTGAAGGAACTTCAAGCCGAACTGGAACGGGTGCGGGCTGCTTTGGCGGGCACGGAAGAGGTGCACCGGTGCCGGGTGATCGGCCTGGAGCAGTACCTGGAGGCGCTGGCCGAGGAGGCGGCACCGCCCGGCGTGGTCGGCGAGGTGTCACGGAAGAAGGCGGTCGGACCGCGCCGGGCGGTGCCTCACCGGCGACAGGCGACCGAGGTGAAGGAGTCGTCGCCGGACTGTCAGGCGTTGACGGCCGCCGCGGCCGATGCAGGAAACGATGGGCCGGGTGCGGGCGGCGGTGGTGCGGGGCCGGGACAGCGCGTCCGGCTCCTGCTTGGAGCGACTCGGCGACATCCCCACGTCAGTGGGGCCCACCCCGCGGCAGATCGGCGTTCCCACCACCGCGACCCCGTTGCCGATCATCGACGTCAGGCAAGGCGGGACAGGCTTCGCACCGCGCCGATGTTCAGAGTGCGCACAGGCCGGGGAGGGTGACACAGTCACTGCCGTGACCTTGATGAACGTGCTCGTCGACTTCGCCCGAACCGGCCGGGTCGGCGCGCTTCACTGCGGAATGCCCCTGTCCGAGGCTGAAGACCTCCTCGGCCCGGGGCGCCCGCACCCTGCCCACATCATGAAGGGGCCCGACATCGGCGGCTATCCCTACTCCTGGGACGGGCTGGAACTGGTGGTCACGCAGCGGACCGTCAGCGGCATCCGGGTCAACCTCTGGCCTGGATCGACCGCCGGACTCCCGCCGCTCGTCCTGCCCGATTCCGAGTCGTTCGAGGCCACCGTACTCCGCGAGGAACTGGTCACCGCCCTCGAAACCGCAGGCTGCCACCACGAGGTCAACCCTGTCCTTACCTTCGGCGAGCAGTCGAGCATCCTCACCCAGCCAGCCGGGGTCTGTGCCGTCTTCAGCCTGCCTGGCCGGGACCACCACGTCCCGCACCGCGGTCGGCACTACCTCGACGTGATGCACAAGCACATCGCTTGACATCGCTGATTCCACAGAGAGGGCGGGAAATCCGAAGGCATCGCTCGCCATTCGATGGACTTCACCCGCGTCTTCCGCGCCCAGTACGGCCCACCGCCGCGGGAGTGCCGCCGGTCGGTGCTGCCGCAGCGGTCCGGCACCCGGCGTTGAACGGACGGACGTCGCCCCGGCAGGCACCGGCCTGCCGGGGCGACGTCCGTCCGTCCCTGTCGAGTCCGGAAGGGAGCGGTGGTGTCCACCACGGCTCCCACTCCCTCGGCAGGAGTCGGTCAGCAGTGGGACCCGTTGTTCGTCTGGAAAGCGGTGTACCAGTTGCTGACCCAGCCGTTCTGGTTGTTCGACTGCCGGCGCACGTGCCACCAGGCCTGGTCGTCATTGACCGCCGTGCCGGTGTCCCAGCAGTGCGCGTACAGACGCTCGCCGGCCTGAAGCTGACCGATGATTGAACACCCGCCTGAACCGGAGTGGGGTCCGGAGCGCAGGTTGACCCCGTCGCCGTACACGATGCTTTCCTGCGCGGACTTGTTGCTCCACGCGTGACTGCAGGACAGCACTCCTGTAGGTGAGGCCATGGCCGGAGCTGCCGTGGTGACTGCCAGTCCTCCCGCCAACAGCGCCCCTGACAGAGCAACATGACCGATACGTGAACGAATACGCATGTCTCCCCCTCTACGAATACGGACCCTCCGTAGGACTCCGGCAAAGAGCACCGGTTCCTTGGTGAATCCTCCTTCTGGGTTCCTAGAGGGAGGATATGGAAGCGCAGACATGACATCTTCCATCGATTAGTTGACTTTGAAGTAAACTCTCGCGGTAGTCCGTGTTCCCAATACAACTGACGCAGTATCCAAACATCGCAATGTTTTGAGATTTGCAAGAATCGGATGCTGTTGGGACCTTGGGCACGACCAGGATCCGGGTGGCAACCGTCCTGAATCGTCATCCGTGGAAAACAAGCCCCCCGACGGCGCAGGTAGCGGTGCGCAGAGCGGCACGGAACGCTTGCAGGTGTCATGAACCGCCGGTTCACACTGCGCGTCGAAGTTTGGTGCGCACCTTGTGGCGGGCTGGTGAGGGGCAGCGCAGGCGTATGCCTCGCCGACGGCAAGCACTCTGCCAATGTCATGGCGGATAACCGAAGGGCGGTTGCTCAAGCCTGGTGGCCGACCGGGACCGGGTCGGGTCAGGTCAGGTCGGTTTGGGCGCCCTGGCCGGGGAACCGGCACCGCCGACAGCGGTCGACGTCCGCGCCGGTGGCCGGCACCCGACCACCACAGCCGGACCGGCTCGGTGCCCCCGCCGCTGGGCAGCCTCCGACGACCAGACGGAGGACGGTGCCCTCGATGAGGAGCAGCGGCCCGTCGCGGCCAAGCCATGCGGCCCGCCGGGTCGGATACGGGTGCAACCGGTCCCGCGCCTGCGCGGTGGTCCTTCCATGGAGACCTCCGCGGCAAGACGTCAGTCCTCATCGAGGCCGCGGAAGGTCCCTGATCCTCGGCGGCGTCGGCGAACTCCGCACAGTCCCTGTGGGCGATGCCGGGGTTGGCCGGGACGTCGGGAAACCACTGAGCAGGGAGCCAGGGATTCCGTGATCCTCTCGACCGGCACCGACACCGACCGTCACCAGACCGGGCACCCTCTGCCCGAAGCTCACAGATTGATGAACTTCCACCACGCGCAGTGAGTGCGCATTAGGGTCTCTGCCGTACACGCATTCCGGAGGGGACTTGACCGACATGCGCCTGAGCCCACCACGCCCGATCCCCCGAGAGAGGACAGGTGGACTGATGCCCGCCGACCTCAGGTCGACACTCTCTTCCTTTTACGCTCGTACGGCAACCGCCGCTCTGACGCTCTCCCTCTGCTTAGGGTGCACCAAGGAATCCATCACCGCCGACATGAGCAGAGCTGACGCAGCAAAATGGGGCGAGAAGGTGATCGACTGTTCCGTCCCGGGAATAGGGATTGAAACTCCACGTTTTATGATCAAATCAGATGTCACTGCCGACGGAAAGCGGGACGTCATCGTTTCACTTGAGTGCATGACGGGAAACTCCAGCTCGTTCAGCCATGTCACGGTCCTGGACGGAGCGTCCCCCGCCGACAAGCCCAAAATCCTAGGCACGCTGGTCAGAATGCCAAAAACCCAGGATTACAGGCAGGCACTCAAAACGGGTGCAAAGGCAAGAAAAATAAAAGTCAAGGGAAATATGATCACCGTGGTGGCCGATCAATGGCGCTACATGGACTCCACAGCATGCCCCAGCCGGAAGTACGTCCAGATCTTCACGGTCGAGGAAGGCAAGATATCGGCACAGAAGGCATCGCATCTCGACGTTGAAAACTGCTGGTAAGCGCCAGGCGCAGGCAGGGGACATCCATGGCGAACGATGACGAAGAACGAAGAATACGGCCCGAAGAAGCCGACAGACCGCAACCGTCGACCCCCACCTCACACTCCGGGGACGCACAGCAGCAGCCCTCGACCCCCGATCGCGCTCCAGGCCGTGGAGCAGAGGGTGACGACTCCGACATGGAACCCGCACGACAGGAACCACGTTCATTCTGGGAGCACGCGCAGGAGACCTTTCAAGCCCACCGCCTGGGTGTACTGATTATCGGGGCCACAGCCGTCGTCGGGCTGCTCGCCACTGCGGTCGGGCTGGTTTTCTCGCTCTTCCCCGACCTTCAACCGAAACCAGAAAGTAAATCCTCGCTGGAGATCGAGAACGTGGCCGTCGGCGGCATCACAGAGATTCACGGGAGAACGGAAGTCCCCGAAGCGGAGACGTACAAGAGGACTTTTGAAGCGCCAGTAGTCGCAATCGCCCTGTCGAACGACGGAGACAAGACCGCTTACGTGAAGTCGGGTAAGTTCACCTTCTTCGCGGCCCGAGACATGGCCGAGTGCTCCAGAATCGGCGGCGGGAACATCGACTACGTGAACTTCGACGTGAACGTCCCGGCAACGGTAAAATCCGGTGACACATTGGAAAAAACAACCTTCTTTCAAGTGCGCCCCAAGAAGAGCGAGTCCCTGACCTTCTCTCTCGGACCGGCCGGTAGTTCGGTCTCGGAGTACTGGGTGTACGGATTCTCTCTGGAGCTCACAACAGGATCGGGCTCGGTTTCAGTCCCCAGGACAGCGGTGTCAAATGTCGAGCTGTGGTCGAAGGAAGTCCTGCAGTGGGCGGCCCAGCAGACAGCGCCGAGCGAGCCGTACGCCGAAGACAGCCGTAAGTGCTACACACGAACTCTCGATATCGTCAACAAAGTCATCGAAGAGGCGGAACCCGTCCCCGCAGGGCTGCAAGAGTCGCCGTAAAACTCGAAGCCATCATCTCCGCCTGACCCGCCCGATCCGCCCGATCCGCCTGATCCGCCCGAGTTCTCACGCAGCCCCACGAACAGGGGATTGACCGGAGCCTCGTCGGTGGCCTCGGGGATCAACCGGCAGTCGCGGCAGCCCTGTTGGCGAACTCACTGAGGGCCTCATGCGGGTGAAGCCTGTCCGCCCGCCCCGACGCATGGCGTGCCCCTCGCGATCGGGCCCCGAGACGTCGGGAGGACGTCAGCGGCGCGGGCGCGCGAGTCGGCACAGGCACCCCGCGTACTCGTTGGGCGGGTACCCGCTCAACGACAGCCGGACGGCGGCGTCCGGCCGCCCGGACCCGGTCACGGTGACGTCGCCGTTGACGGTCGTCAGGCGCAGGGCCGCGGAGACACCCGCCACGTCGATGCCGGCGTTGCGGGCGGAGACGGTGACGGACGTGTCCGCCGGGACCTCGACCGCGGGCATCCGGGGACACTCCCCGGCGTCGGCGCGGTCGCCCCGTGCCGGGCACGACAGGTCGAGGAGCCAGGTGCCGTCCCGGTGGGACCAGGTGTGCCGCACGTGCCGGTCGACGCCGGCCCGGTCGCTGTCGGCGGGCCGCAGCCGCACCCCGCCGTCGGTGCTGATGACCAGGTCGGCGCCCCGGGACAGGACCGGCCGCGCCCCGGCCGCCCATGAGCCGTCGTCCCCGTCGTCCCCGTCGCTCCCGTGGTGGCCCGCGCCGCACGCCGCGACGAGGGGCGCGATCGCCACGAGGGCGACCAGGCGCCGTACACGGGTCGTTGTCGTGATGTCCATGGCTGTGATGTCCACGGCTGTGGTGTCCATGCCCGGCCGGTTTCCCCCTGTCCGCCCGTCCATGGCTCCCGGCCGCTCAGCAGCGCCATGACAAGCGCGGCACCACAGCAAGCGCAGCACCGCAGCACCGCAGCACCACAGCAAGCGCAGCGTCATGGCAAGCTCAGAAGGAATCACTCACTCGATCGAGTGACACATCAGAGAGATGCATCGTTTCTGCATGGTCGTCGCGGCCTACCGTGGGCAGGTGTGAGGCGACCTGGCCCCCGTCAGCCTGCAGCAATCGACCGGTGCCGCCAGCGCGTTGCCCAGCCGCAGCGGCGGCGGCCCGGACCGCGTCCAAGGTGAGGCCTACATGCCGTTGCACAACTCCCGATCCCTTCCCGAAACGGATCTGCCCGGCGCCCACGCGCGCTGTTTCCCCCGTGGCGAGGTCACCGTGGTGGAACTGCACGGAGAGATCGACCTCTGCTCCGCCGGTCGGCTGACCGTCGACCTCGACATCGTCACCGGACGGGCCGCCCCGCACGTCCTGGTCGACCTGCGGCCCGTGACCTTCATCGACTCCAGCGGCCTGAACCTCCTGCACCGCGCCCACTGCCGGGCCCGCTCCCGCGGCGGCAGCCTCCGGCTGGTCACCGACCAGCCGCGCGTCCGGCAGCTCCTGCACCTCACCGCCCCCGGTCTCCTCCCCGTCTCGGCCACCCTGGAGGACGCGGAGCGGGGCGGCACGGCCGCCGGGGCCGCGGGCTCCCCGCCGACGCGGCGGGTCCTCAGGGAAGGGGAGACCGGTTCCCCCAGTCGAGGCGGAGCACGGCCAGGTCGTCGGAGTGCCGCCCGGCGTTGAGCGTATGGGTCTCCTGGATGAGGAGGTCGACGTGGGCGGCCGGGTCAGCCGGGGGGAGGTGCTCCATCAGGGTGAGCAGGCCCTCGACCCCCAGCCGCTCCCCCTTCGTCCCGTTGTGGCCCTCGGTGAGGCCGTCGGTGTAGAGGGTCAGGGCCCCGGCGGGCGGGAGCGGGACGACCGTGGAGGGCCAGCTGCGGAGACCGGGGACGATGCCCAGGGCGATGCCGTGCGCGGCGGAGATCTCCCAGGTCCCCTCGCCGGTGGTGAGGAGGGGCTCGTGGTGGCCGGCGAGGTACAGGGTGGCGGTGCCGGCCTTCTGGTCGAGCGTGAGGAGGGTGCAGGTGGCGAAGAGCTGCTGGTCGCCGCGTTCGGCGACCAGGATGCGTTCCATCAGGTGCAGCAGGTCGTCCCCGCGGTGCCCGCCGAGCACGAGGGAGCGCCACGCTATCCGCAGGCACACGCCCAGCGCGGCCGCGTCGGGGCCGTGGCCGCTGACGTCGCCCACCACGGCGTGCAGCAGCCCGTCGTCGCCTTCCACCACGTCGAGGAAGTCCCCGCCGAGCAGGGTCATGGCGGCGCCCGGCAGATAGCGGGACGTCACCCGCACCGTGGAGGTGTCCAGGATCGGCTGGGGCAGCAGGCCGCGTTCCAGCCGGGCGTTCTCCTCCGCCCGCAGCCGGATGGCCTGGGCCTCGGCGCTCGCCCGCTCGGTCTTGCTCCGGTAGACGGCGTAGCGCAGCGTCCGCTGCAGGAGGTCCGCCTCCACCTTGCCCTTGACGAGGTAGTCCTGGGCCCCGGCGGCCATGGCGTCGGTGCCCGCCCGGTCCTCGGACAGCCCGGTCAGGACGATCACCGCGGTGTGCGGGGCCAGCCGCCGGACGGCCGTGACCGCGTCGATGCCCGACACGTCGGGCAGGTGCAGGTCGAGCAGCACGCAGTCGATCGGCGTGCCGACCAGTTCGGCGCGGGCCTCGGCCAGGGTGGTCCGGGTGGTCAGCGCGAACCGCAGCCCCGTGTCGTACAGGAGTTCCTCCACGAGCAGGGCGTCGCCCAGGTCGTCCTCGATGAGGAGGATGCGGTACATCGGCTTCTCGGGCGCCGCTGCCGGGGCGGCCGGCATGGCTTCCGTCATCGTGCCGGCTCCAGATCGGAGCGGGTGGCCTCCGGCAGCGTCGAGGGGCCGGGGGTCTCCGGCGGCCGGGGCGCGAGGGTGAAGACGATGCGCGCGCCGTCGCGGTAGTCCGGGTCGACACCGATGGTGCCGCCGTGGAACTCGACGATCTTCTTGCACATCGCGAGACCGATGCCGCTGCCGGCATAGGCGTCCTTGGTGTGCAGCCGCTGGAAGATGACGAAGATCTTGTCGGCGTACTCCGGCGCGATGCCGATGCCGTTGTCGGTGACGGTGAACCGCCACAGCTCACCCTCCCGGTCCGCCGTGATGTGGATCTTCGGCGCCTCTCCCGGGCGGCGGAACTTGACCGCGTTGCCGATGAGGTTCTGCCAGAGCATGCCCACCTGGGTGGGGTCCGCGACCAGGGTCGGCAGCGGATCGTGGGTGATCGTCGCACCGGCCTCCTCGATGCCGACGCTCAGCGAGGACAGGGTCCGCTCCAGCACCGTGCCCAGGTCGACGCTCTGGTGGGCGTTGTGCACCCGTCCCACCCGGGAGAAGTCGAGCAGGTCGTTGATGAGGACCTGCATGCGGTTCGCCCCGTCGACCGCGAAGTCGATGTACTGGTCGGCCCGGCTGTCGAGCTGCCCCCCGTAGCGTCGCTGGAGGAGCTGGGTGAAGCTGGAGACCTTGCGCAGCGGCTCCTGCAGGTCGTGGGAGGCCACGTAGGCGAACTGCTCCAGCTCGGCGTTGGAGCGCTGGAGGTCCGCGGCCTGCGCGTCCAGCCGCAGCCGGGTCTCCTCGCTGGAGGCCAGCTCCCGCACGAGGCGCCGGCGCATGAAGTCGATCTCACCGCTGAGGCGCCGCAGGTCCGCGGGCCCGGTCGGGCTGATGGGGTGGTCGAAGTCGCCGCCCGAGATGGCGCGGGCGTCCGCGCTCAGCTGCTCCAGGGGCTTGTTGATACCGCGGCGCAGCCCTTCGAAGACCAGGGCCGTCAGGGCGACGATAAGCACCGCGATGGCGCTGAACACCCAGTTCCTCACGTTCAGCGTGGTCATCAGGTCCTCCCGCGCCCGGACGCGGTCCGCGCGCAGCCGCTCCTGCTGGCCCCCCAGGGCGGCACGTACCTCGTCGAAGGCGGCCTTGCCCTCCGCCGCCCGCTGCGCGGCCAGCGGTGAGGGTGCGCCGGCCGGCGCGGCGGCGATCGGCCGGGCGAACCCCTCCTGCCACCTCACCACGGCGTCCTGCACGGTCTTCAGGTCCCTCAGCCCTGCGGGATCGTCCCGGAGCAGCCCGGCGAGTTCCGCACGGGCGTTCTCCTGCTCGGTGATCCCCTGCCGGTAGGGGGTGACGAAGTCCTTCGTGCCGGTGAGCCCGTAGCCGCGGATCCCGGTCTCCTGGTTGAGCACGGCCGCTTCCAGGCGGATCGCGACGGTCAGCGCGGGAGAGCGCACGTCCACGAGGTCCTTGCTGAGCGTCTCGGTCCGGTCGAGGACCCAGGCGCCCACCGTTCCGAGCAGGGCGAGAACCACCAGGGAGACGGCGACCCCCACGCGGAGCCACCGCCGGGTCGTCCACGCGGAAAGCCCTCGCGTACGCGATTGCCTCTCATCGCCGGTCATCCTGTGGACTCCTCGCTGTGCCGGTGGCCGTGAAAGTTTGAGCAGCACACTTTAGATCGTGACAACCCTTGTTGTCGCGGCGCGTCCGAGGGACCTAGAGTGCGGGTATGCCTGGCAAGGACTTCGTGCTGCGGATGACCCCGCAGGAGACAGCCGCCCTCGCGGACGCGGCGGTCGGCGATCTCGCACAGCGCCTTGCCGGCCGGCTGCTGGAATCCCCGCCCCGCCCGGCACCGGACGACCCGGCGCACGCCCTGGCCCTGCTGCACGTACTGGATCATCTCAAGCAGGCCACCGAACGGCTGCAGCAGGAAGCGGCCGTGTCCGCCGCCCGCGCGGGTGCCGGGTATCCGCAGATCGGCGCCGCCTGCGGCATGACCCGGCAGGGCGCCCGGCGTCGCTGGCCGGGGCTCTTCCACCACTCCACCGAGAAACCCACGGAGCAACTGACGATGACCAGCCCCATCCGTCCCTTCGACGTCCTGCTCGTCGAAGACGACATCGCCGACGCCATGCTCATCGAGGAAGCCCTCTCCGAGCGCGGGGCCCGCAACCTGGTCCAGGTCACCGACGGAGTCGCGGCGCTGGAACACCTGCGGACCCCGGGAGCCCCGCGGCCCGACCTCATCGTCCTCGACCTGAACATGCCGCGGATGAACGGCCGCGACCTGCTCAAGGTCCTGAAGAACGACGACGACCTGCAGACGATCCCGGTGGTCGTCCTCACCACGTCCACCGCTCCGGACGACGTCACGGGTGCCTACAGCAGTCACGCCAACGCGTACGTGACCAAGCCCGTCAACCTGGAGGAGTTCGAGCGGGCGGTGCAGAGCATCGACGCCTTCTACCTCGACACCGCCACGCGCCCCCGCCCCTGACCCCGCACGCCGCGGCGCCGGCCGGGGCGGGACAGGTGTCCCG
>NZ_JABTYA010000004.1:0-8236 GCF_013302945.1 Streptomyces sp. 8P21H-1
CCGGGCAAGCCCGGCGGCAACGGCACCGCGGCCACGACCACTGCGAACGGCACCGCCGGTGCCACCGGCGCCGCCGGGAACACCACTCTCCCCTGCTGAGCGCGGTACCGGGCCAGGACCCGTGCCCCGGCCCCCTCACAAGCCGCAGGACACAGGACCATCAGCTCTGCGGAAACACGCCCCACGGGACGTGACACCAGACGATCACTGCTCACCGACAGATGGTGAACACAGGCGGACAAGTGCTCGGCCGGACTTCCCGGCCGAGCACTTCCCTGTTCGCAGGCTCTGTCCGTGACCTCCGCATACGGCCTCCGCGCGCGGGCTTCTGTCCGCGGGCTCCGGTTCCCTGACGAGACAGGCCGCGTTCAGGATCTGGGTCCCAGAGCCGCCGGAAGACCGGGGACGGAGCCGCAGCCCTTCGGGACTCGGTGGCAAGCCCGCGGACCGGGAAGGCTGCTCAGACACTGCCCAGTGCCGAGACCTGACCCTGTCCGAGGACGACACCACCGAAGCCGCGAACTCAACTACCGGGCACTGTGGCTGGCAGCCCTGCCCGGGGTACAGCCCGACAACGCCCACCGTGCCCGGCGGGTGAACGCCGCGGGCCGGGAGCTGGGCATAGCCCTGCACTACGACAAGACCAGCGTGTCGCACTGGCTGTCCGGGGCCGTGCCCAGGCCGCAGGCGCGGGCCGCCGTAGAGGCGCTCTCGCGGCTGCTGGCCCGTCCGGTGACGTGCGCGCAGATCGGCTGGCCCGTCGACCCGGGCGCAGATGTGGTGGCGGATGTGATGGATCTGAGCAGGGCGGACATGGACCCCTCGCGCCGGGGTGTGCTGCGCACCGGAATGTATGCCGCCGCGCTCGCGGTGCCGCGTTTTGAGGAGGTTCCGGGGCGGTCGGAGCCGGTGCGGGCCGGGCGCACGATGCGTATCGGCCGCTCCGACATGCAGACGGTGCGCACCATGACGGACAAGGTCGCCGACATCCTGGACCAGGTCGGTGCCGGGCACGCCCGGCCGATGGCGGCCGCGTGGCTGGTCAACACCGCCGGTCCTTACCTGCGCGCCAGCGGCACCGACGCGGTGACCTGCTCCATGCGCACGGCCGTCGCCGATTTCGTGTATCTGACCGGCTGGATGGCCATGTACGAAAACCAGCAGGGTCTGGGCCAGCGGTACTACCTGCGCGCCCTGGACCTGGCGCAGGCCTGTGAGGACCACGTCACTTACTGCCGCACCCTGCGCGGGATGAGTCTGCAGGCACCCACCTGGGACACGGCGCCAAAGGACTTGAGCTGGCCGATGCCGCCGCCGAAGCCGCGCCCGTCGTCGGCCCGCGCCTGGTGGCGTTCCTGCGCGGGCAGCAGGCCGCGATGACAGGCGCCCGGACCCTGGCCCGCACACGGCTGCGGGAAGCGCAGGCGGCGCTGTCGCGGGCCGATGACCGGCGCGACGCGGTCGGCGGATACGACCTTGCAGCCTTCCACTTCCACGAGGCACACGTGCGCTGGTGCCTGGGCGACGCCCCGGGATCCATCGCCGCCCTGCACCAGTCCAACACCGCCCGCTCCCCCCTGGGACGGCAGGGACGGGTGCACTGCCTGGGAGTGATCGCCGAGCGGCAACTGCGGATGCGGCACTTGGAGGCCGCCTGCCAGACCTTCCTCGACGAACACGCAGCCGTCTCCTCCGCCCGGGGAGACGAACACCTGCGCAGCATGCTCACCACCCTGCCCGCCTACCACCGCGTCAGCGCGTGCCCGAGCTGGTGGAACGCGGCCGCGAACTCGACGCCCTCAAAACCGCCTGAGCGCACCTGCGCTGTGCGCTCCGGTGACGGCCGGCCGCATAGCGGGCTGGTGCGGTCAGGTGCGCCGGCGGAACCATCTGCGGCCCCGATCCGGCTCCGGGGCCTCCTGCGGCTCCGGCGGCGCGGCGGCCTGGAGGCGGGCGGCTTCGGCGACGGCTTCCTTACGGGCCACGTCATCGGCGTGGCAGGGGCCGCACAGGGACTTGTCCCCGGCCCGTACGGCGGTCTGGTGCATGGTGATCTCCTCCCAGCGCTCGTCGGTGAACTTCCCTGCGCACGGCGTGCACACCGGGCGCCGCGCCTCCCGCTCAGCGGTACGGAGCCGCTCGTCTTCTGCGTCGGCGCGGGCGTACTGGCTGCGGTAGAGGACCTCGCCGTCGGGGTTGTCGAGCGCGGCCGTCAGCGTCTGCTCTTCCGTGCGTCCCAGCCGCCGCCATACCGCCGCGTGCGCGCCGCGCTGCTGGAGCTGTTCCAGGGTGGTGACGACGACGGGCACCGCCTGGCGGTAGTCCTTCGCCGTGATCGCCTCCCGGTAGTAGGTGCGGTACATCTGACCAGCCCGGATGAGCTTGGTATCTGCTGCCATACAGACCACGCCACACGGCTCTGACCTACAAGAAAAGTCCGGTCAGCGGTACGTCCCGCCAGGCGGGAGCAGCGGCCGGACTTTCTTCTGAGGAGACCGTCAGGCGGGAAGCGGCCCCGGGCTGGACGCGAGTGTCATCGCTCTCCGGCGGCCCGCACGCCACGGTCCGGACAACACCAGCAAGCACCACTGAGCACCATCGCGCGCCAAGGAACGAGCACCGCCAAGGAAGCGCCGCCTACAGCAGTCCTTGGCACCCGCCAGGGGCTTCGTCGTGCTGCCCGCAGGAGACCACCGTGCCCAGCTTCGAGACCCTCCCCTGCTTCACCACCGACCTCCAGTACCTCGCCCCCGCCCAGCGCCGGCGCTTCCGCCGCATCGTCCTGGACGCCTTCGTGTCAGACCTGCGCAACACCCGCCGCCCGTTCCGCTCCGGGTTACGGATCAAGGGCGTGCGCCGCGCCCCGGGCGTCTACGAGCTCACCTGGGGGTGTGGCTCATGCCCGGTGGATCGCGTACCCCAGATACGTCACCACCGGGTTGCCCTCCGGTTCGAGCACCATGTCGACCAGCTCCGGCAGCTGATCGTCGGTCAGCGTGCCACGTCTGCGCCCGCGCGTCGCGCGCACCAGGCTGCGTACGCCGCGCGGCCTGAACGCCGAGACGTCCTTTGCGGACAGCCCCGCCCGGTCGAGAGCCGCGGCGAGCTCCGCCGGGCGGCGCAGCCGATGTGCGGCGTAACGGCCGCGGGGCATGATCCGTGTGCCCGGGAAGGCTTGGAAGGCACCGAGGTAGATGAGGCGGGACACCGGGGTGCGGTTCACCGTGTCGTAGACGAAGGCCCCGCCGGGGCGCAGCACACGCGCCGCCTGTGCGAGGACCTCGTCCGGCCGTTCGGTGATCTCAAGGGTGTCGGCGCAGTACACGAGGCCGAAGGAGCCGTCCGGCAGGTCGAGTTCCTCTGCGGGTGTCGTCAGGTAGGTGATGCCCAGCCCGTCGTCCGCGTCCAGGGCGAGAGCCGTCGCGGCCGGGGAGGGGTCGGCAGCGACGACCTCGAACCCGAGCCGGGCGAGGCCGCAGGCCAAAAGGCCGCGCCCACTGCCGACGACGAGCGCCCGGCTGCCGGCCGCCACGAGGCTCAGCTCCGACAGCACATGCCTCAGGTACTCCAGCCGTGCGGATTGAAAGGTCAGGGCCCGGATGTGGCGGCCGTCGACGGCCGCGGGCCCGGCCGAGTCGAGTTCAATGTGCGGGGCGGTGGGCATGGCAGGCTCCCTCGACGCTCCGAATAAGGTTCCCTGAGGGAACCTAGCATCGACGAGTTCCCTCAGGGAACCCCTCGGCCATAGGATGAGAGCGTGACCCGTACCCCCCTCTCCGGCGTCGCGTGCTCGATCGCCCGCGCAACCGACCTGTTCGGCGACGCCTGGACGGCCCTGATCATGCGCGACATCCTCGTCGGCCTCCGCCGCTTCGACGAGCTGGCGCAGGACCTCGGCCTGTCCCGCAAGATCCTCGCCGCCCGGCTGGCCCGGCTGGTCGAGGAGGGCGTACTGACACGCGAGCGGTACCAGGACAGCCCACCGCGCGAGGAGTACGTGGCCACGGAGAAGGGCCGGGAGTTCTACCCCGTCCTGCTGGCGCTGATGGCCTGGGGCGACAAGTGGCACGCGGGGCCCGCGGGGCCGCCCGCCCAGATCCGCCACAACGCCTGCGGGCACCTGGCCACGCCGGTCGTGGCCTGCGATGCCTGCCGGGAGCCGCTCACGGTGGCCGACACGACGCAACTGCCCGGCCCCGGCGGGCGGGTGGGGCCAGGCACACAACTACTGGGACCACTGATCGCTGCGCGGGGACAGGAGGCCTCGGAGCCGGTTACAGCCCCGGATGCCGACTGATCAACTCCTTCATGATCTTGCTGTCGGCAGTCCGAATTTCGTTCGCCCGCACATCCTGAGCCCTTTCCAAGCTGGCAGTGGTGACCGCGAGTTTGGAGCCCACTCGATGTTCTGCATCCGGTGGCGATGCACAACATCGGGTGGGTTCCACTCGGTGAACGATGTCCGGCATCGTCACCACAGCCAGGCATTGGAGTGCCGCACCCGGGACAGGGCGCGGGCATCCCGGCGCGCGGCCGCGTTGCCGATCCGGCTCTGCCGGGAGCGGGGCCGGCGCGAGTTCCCCGCGGCGAGGCGACGCTTGGCGGCGTCCTGGAGCCGCTGGCGCTGCTCGCGCAGTTCCTTCTTCTTGGCCGCCTTCGACTTCGGCGTCCGGGGCCGCTTCCAGATCGGCTGCCACCCCACAGGCTCATCGGCCTCGGGCTCTTGGTGCTCGTCGAGCGCGGCGGCCATCTCCGAGCGGGCCGCGCGGGCGCGGGCGAGGGCCTCTTCGGCGTTGGGCTGGTCTTCCGGGGTGCTCACGTAACTCCTCCTGTGGTCCGGCCCGGCGTGTGCTGGGTGCCGGGCTGTTGGCTGTGCGGCGGCGGGACCACCACCGGGGTGGGCTGCGGACGGGGGCCGTGGGCGGCTTCGCATGCCCGCTGGCTGTCCTGGATCGTGGCGGCCACCTGCGCGACGGCGGCTTCCAAGGTCTGGCGGGTCTGCTCCACCGCGTCGACGCCGGTCTCCGGCTCCAGGAGGCGGCCGTCCTTCCGGCCGTCGCGGAAGGGCCGCGGGCGCGTCCTCGAGGCGGCGGACACCGCGACGGCGTACGGCCGGGTGCGGGAGCTCAAGCGCTCCGCTCGCCGTGCGGCTCGGACCCGGGCGGCCAGAGCGCTGGCGGCGAGGCGGGTCCGCTCGTACAGCAAGGCGGTCCGCTTACAGATCAGCGGGCGCAGCACCGCCTGGTCCTCGGTGTCGCGCGGGTACAGGGCGCGCAGGTCGGCGGTCATCATCCGGCCGCGCCCGACGGGGCGGGTGTGGTCGTCGACGGCCGTCTGCACGATCCGTTCGTCCAGGCCGGGCTCGTGGGGGCGGCCGCGCAGGACGTAGGAGAGGTGGCGGCGGGCTTCGGCGAGCAGGTGGTGGCGTGCGAGGGCGCCGCGCATCACGTACACCACGGCGACGGTGTCCACGGCGGCCAGGGCAACGTCGACCACCGGCCGCACCCGCGCCCACACCGCCGCGGCCGCCGCCCGCGCCCGCTCCGCCAGCCGGTAGACGGTGCAGGCGCCGAACGCCCGGATGGCGGAGTTCCGCCAGCGCGTCCGCAGCTCGGTCAGCGACCACGGCACCGTGCGCTTGGGTGGGCGGGTCTGGTCAGCGGCCCGGCAGGCCAGCACGTAGGAGGTCCGCTCCCCCGGCGCGTGCCCCTGCCGTTCCTCATACTTGTCGGTGAGGACGGACAGGGCGTCCTCCATCTGCTGACGGCGGGTCGACTGCCAGCCGCTGGTCGATCCCGGCGATGTCCATGACGGGCCGGCGGCCGGGATCACCTCACGCGGCTCCCACGCCCAACCGAGCCACGTGGACACCTCCTCCATGAACAGCAGGGTGTAGAGGGTGTCGGCCGCGACGATGTGGGCGAGCACCGTGTCCGCGGAGAGGTTGCCCATGTCCCGTCCGGCCGCCGGGCGCGGATCGAGACCACCGCGTGGTCGTGGAGCAGCGGCTTGGACTCAGCAGCGCGGGACTCGTAGTGCCGGAACACCGCGACGATCAGCCCGTCCCGGATCAGCTTGCGGTGCTTGGCGTCGCTCCCCCAACGGATCTGTGCGACCGAATCCTCCAGCCATGCCAGGGTCTTGTCCCGGGCAATGTCCTGGCACAGCTCCAGCACCAGGCGGGTCTCGTCATCTCCGAGCGCCCACGCAATGTGCGCCGTCGACGGCGCCCGGAACACCAGGTCCATCGCCAGCCAGGGCGTGCGCTCCTTCGCCTTCTCCGTATTCGGGGAGCGGTTGTGCTCGATGGGCCTGCCCAGCACGGTCGCCCGCCGGGCACGGGCCGGGCTCTTGCCCTGCGCCAGGAGCTCGCGCTCGATCCGGTCGGCGTCCGGGTGCCGGCCCTCCCCCAGGAGGAGTTCGGCCTGCCGCTCATTCACCACGTCCCCGGCCGCCAGGCCGAGCGCGGCCAGGCCACGGCCCTTCCACACACCAGGTGGGACACCGGCTTCGTCCTGGGCGTCGCGCAACGCCATGCCCGCGGGGCGGTGGCCGTCGCCGACCATCACGCCGCGGAAGCGATAGCGCAACCCGTACCCCGGGCGAACCTATGACTTGCTGATCACCGGCCCATAGAAATCCGGTACTGACCTGCGGAAGAGCACGATCTCGGGTACGTCCCGCGGGGCGGGAGGCCATCACCGGATCTTTACCGCCCCGCCCGTCAGGCGGGCCGCGACGCCAGCCCTAGACGGTAAGGCACCGACCTGTGCACAGTGCGCCGCATAACTCACGAACTGCTCCACGGAGACCTCTGCCCGCTGCGCGGCCGCCCCCTCACGCTGCGCCCGACCGTCACCGTCCACTCGAACGTGCCTTACCCCACCCGGACCGATTACCTGTCCCACTGCACCAGCTGCGCCAACGATCCGGCCGACAAGCAGAAGTGGTTCGACCTGATGAACGCCCGCTACAGCGGCTGACCCGGGCCGTGCGAATACTGCGCCACGACCACACCAGCACCACTCACCACGAAATCCGTCCCGAGCTGATGGCTGTGCAGGTCTCCACGAATGTCGTTACGCGATGAAATCGGGAGTCAGCCGAGGACCTTCGCCAAGATCAAGGTCAGTGAAAGCGGAAGTCACTGCACCTGCATCGCCGCAGGCGGCGCGTGTCCCCGCGGTGGCACGCGGGCTGATCGCGGTATGTGGCCAATGCAGCCAAGCGACATCCGGCGACTCGTCGAAACGACTCCCGCTCTGAGATACATAGCCACGAGCTGACTCCAACACCATCCGACGCGCACCAACGCACCACTTCCCCAGCCGCCCACCACCGCTGAGCACACCGCGTCACCGACGCCCTTCAACACGAACAGCCACCACCGCCCGGCCGGGGGCTTCGTGCGTCCTGGAGGTTCACCGCGCCCACCTACGAGACTCTGCCGCGCTTCGCCGCCGACCTGGACCGCCTCACCCCAGAGCAGCGCCGTCGATTCCGCCGCACCGTGGCGGGCTTCGTCGAGGACCTGCGCACCGGCCGCTTCCGCGCCGGCCTCCGCATCAAGAGCGTTCAGCGAACACCGGGCGTCCACGAACTCACCTGAGCGCGAACGGGGTGCGCTCCGCAGTGCTGGCATCAACGTCAGTGTCCTGCGCGATCAGGTCCGGCGACGAACCCAGAGGGTGCGGCCGGCGGCAGCGAGCGCGCCGGCCGTCATGCCTACGCCGATACTGATGTCCCAGCCGGATATTCCACCGGTGAAGGCACCTCCAAGGCCGCCCTTCACTCCACGCATCGGCGGGGTTGCCGTAGGAGCCACCGTGGGCGTGCCAGCGGCAGCAGCACGGCGTGGCAGTGCCTCGCAGGCAATCCCGTCATCGGGGCCTTGGTCCTCATCGAGCCGATGAGGATCGCCGGGATCCTGATTGAAGAAGGCCTGCGCGTCTTCCTGAAAGGCGAAGTCACGGCAGTCGAGGTCCTGGGCATGAGCGACACCGGACAAGGGGGCGATCCACGCGACCGTAGCCACTATGCCTGTGACAGCTACACGGATGTGCATGAACATCTCCTCCGGCCGAAGCGCACTGTCAGTCTCGACCGTAGGCGTAACCCGGTGCCGCAGCCCGAGACCGTAGCCCAAATGGCTGACAGCAGTGCAACTGCGGGGCGGCAGGATCAAATTCGATTGAATTGCTGCATTGATTTGCTGCGCTAGGCATTGTCTGACAAA
>NZ_JABTYA010000332.1:0-517 GCF_013302945.1 Streptomyces sp. 8P21H-1
AGGGCCGGGTCCGGCGCGCCCCGCTCGCCGGCCGGGTCACCGGCGGTGTCGGCGGCCCCGTCGTCGGCCGGCCGCACACTCAGGTACGTACCGGCCGGGGTCCGCAGCCGTACGCGGTCCACGCCCTCGGCGAAGTCCACGCGGTCGGCGCCGAAGCGCTCGTACAGTCCCTCCAGCGGTGTGGAGCGGTGGATGAGGGTGCCGCTGTACCAGTCGAGCTTGCACTCGTCGGCGAGGAGGCCGACCACCGCGACCCGGGTGTCCTCCCGGGCGAGGGGCAGCAGGCCGTCGTTCCTGAGCAGGACGACCGCCTGTTCCGCGGCCTCCCGGGCGAGGTCCCGGTGCGCGGGGGTGTCGAAGTCCCCGGGGTCCGCCCAGGGGTCCGGGCCGGGGTCGAACTCACCGAGCCGGAAGCGGACCGAGAGCTGGCGGCGCACCGCCGTGTCGATGTCGGCCGTGGTCAGCAGGCCCTGGTCCAGGGCCTTCCGGACGCGGGCGACGATCCGGGAGCTGTCCG
>NZ_JABTYA010000032.1:0-457 GCF_013302945.1 Streptomyces sp. 8P21H-1
GTCCGACCGGCGGAAGAAGCTGTGTGGCGCCCTCGTCCGCGGACGGGGCCGCGGCGACGGGCGGCAGGAACTGGGTCGCGCCCTCGTCCGCGTGCGCCTGGTGCGCCTGGTGTGGCTGAGGCGCTTGGGGTGCCTGGGGTATCGCGCCGCCGGGTGTCTGCTGGGCGCCCCACCGGTCCTCGGCGCCCTGCGTCCTGTACCGGCCCGAGGGGTCCTGGTACTGCGGGGTCTGGCCCTGCACGCCCTGTACGCCCTGTCCCTGTGCGGAGCCGTCCCAGCCCTGGGCCTGCGCCCCCGGGCCGCCCGCGCCCTGCGGCGAGGCGCTCCAGCTGGAGATCTGCGCGTCCTGGTCCTGGCGCGCGCCGTCCCACTCGTCCGCGGGCGCCCAGTCCTGTCCGGTCCCCTGGGGAGCCTGCGGGTCGGGTCGCGGACCCCACGGCCGGTCCCAGGCCTGGCC
>NZ_JABTYA010000033.1:0-522 GCF_013302945.1 Streptomyces sp. 8P21H-1
CGGCCGACGTGGACGCCGTCGAGGCGCACGGCACCGGCACCCGCCTCGGCGACCCCGTCGAGGCGCAGGCCCTGCTCGCCGCGTACGGGCGGGGGCGCGACGCCGGACAGCCGCTGTGGGTCGGCTCCCTGAAGTCGAACCTCACGCACACCCAGGCGGCCGCCGGGATCGGCGGCGTCATCAAGACCGTTCTCGCGCTCCGCCACGGCCTGCTGCCGCGCACCCTGCACGTCGACCGGCCCACCCCGCAGGTGGACTGGTCCGGGGGCACCGTCGCCCTGCTCACCGCCGCGACGCCGTGGCCGGACACGGGCCGCCCGCGCCGCGCGGGGGTCTCCTCCTTCGGAGCCAGCGGCACCAACGCCCACGTCGTCCTGGAACAGGCACCCGAGGAGCCCGTCGCGGAGCGCGGCAACGACCGCGACCGCGACCGGGACCGCGACCGGGACGGGCGGCGGGAGCACGGAGCGACGGACGGACAGCGCAGGCACGAGGTGCCGGACGGGCGGCAGCGGCACGAGG
>NZ_JABTYA010000034.1:0-121 GCF_013302945.1 Streptomyces sp. 8P21H-1
CACCGATCGGCTCGCAGACATCGGCGCCTCAGCCTCCGTCGGCTCCGTCGCGGACAGCTATGACAACGCGATGGCCGAGACCCTGAACGGCACGTTCAAGGCCGAACTGATCGAGATGCAG
>NZ_JABTYA010000034.1:230-5416 GCF_013302945.1 Streptomyces sp. 8P21H-1
ATTCGAGGAAGCGGGCGAACCGTGCGTCGCCGGCCTCGAACGCTCCCAGGTATTCGAAAAGGTCCTCGGTCGACCAGTCCTCCGGGTTGCGGAAGACGTGTTGCTGGATGTGCTGTCTCAGGCCTGGCGGCCGATTGGCGCTGAAAAGTAGCAGGTCAGCGAGGGATTCTTTCCGGTCGAGTACCCAGAAGCGCTCCAGCAGCGCCATGAATCGGCTTTCGTGGCGTGCCAGGTCCGCAAGGTCCAGGGCTCGGGCCAGCTCACGACGGATCCTTTCGGGTATGTATCTCCGCAGGTGACGACTCAGCCCAGAGCAGATCCTGTATCCCGTTGCGGGTCGCAGGGGTGAGACTCACACGCGCCAGGATGCGTTGCGCGACGTGGGGGAGGTCGTTGTCGCAGACCTGGGCGTAGCTGCATTCGATCCGTTCGCGCAGCGATCCCCTTTCTTTGGGGATCTCCGGCATGGCCAGCTCCGCGAATGCTGCGTTGAGGGTGGCGTGCGTGTTCCCGCTGAGGTGGCGCGAGACGACGACGTCCAGCAGCTGCCGAAGTACGGAGCGATCCCTGCTGTTGGCCATCAGCCGATGGTCCCAGAGCTCGGGCGGGCAGTCAGCTGTTTGTAGCGCCCATGGCGGCTGTCGAGGCAGTCGGGCTCGCCGTGCTGGGCGGGGGTTGAGCGGGTGCTGGTGATGACGCGGTGGGTGCCTCATGTGCGGGGCCCCAGGACCTGCCCGGGCAGCGGCCGGAGCAGGTGTTCGTTCACTTGGCCGCTCCTGTACGTTCCGCGAGGCCCGGCCGCCGCCGGCGTCGCCGAGTTCCAGGCATGGGCTGCGGAATGTGCTCCTGCGGGGCGCATCCGCGCCGTGCGGTGACGCAGCCGAGGGCCCGGGTGTGCGGATGCGGCTGGTGTGCGGGTCTGCGTCAGTGCGCGAGGACTGGATACACGTGTTCGACCTTCGGCGGGGCCGCGAAGTGGGGGCCGGCCAGGGCCCGCCAGCGGGTGAAGGCGTCGGAGGCGCGGAAGGTGACGGTGTGGTGCTTGACCGTCTCCCACCGGACCATGAGCCGGTAGCGCGAGGGGTGTTCCACGCTGCGCTGCAGGTCAACCCCGTCGCAGCCGTCGGCCGCGAGGAAGAGGGGCAGTGCCTCGGTGACGGCCTTTTCGAAGGCGTCCTCCTGGCCCGGGAGGATCTCGATCTGCGCGATCTTAGTAATCACGATGGCGTCTCCTTGCGTTCCCAGGCCGTCGCGGGAGTCAGGCGTGGTCGGCCGGGGCTTTGTGGTGCTCGGCGTCGATGCGCGCGGTGACACCGGTCTCGACGATGGTGCGGGTGGCGTCGACGGTGGCGTAGATCCACAGGATGCGCATCGGTTCGGTGGCGGAGGCGTTGCGAAAGCGGTGAGGGGTGTCGGCGGGGACGTAGGTGGTGTCGAAGCGGGTCAGGTGGTGTTCGGTGCCGCCGATCTTCACGATGGCGTTGCCATCGAGGATGGTCACGCTCTCGGGGCAGTTGTGGGTGTGCAGGGCGATACCGGCACCGCCCTCGAAGAGGGTCTGGCCGGTGAGGAAGATCTCGGCGCCGACGGACCGGGTGACCAGGGGGATGGTGCGGGCGCCGCCGCCACGGCTGAAGGAGGTCAGCTCGGCGGGACGCAGGACGGCGGGCGGGAAGGCGGCGAAGCAGGATTCGTCGGCGGGGTGGTTCATGGGGATCTCCGTTTCCTTTGCTGCAGGCGCGCACCACGGCGTGCGGTGGGGATGTTTTGTCCTGCTCGCATGCCTCGTTCTCGCTGTGCCGTCGGCGCCCGCACGACCCGTGAGGCGAAGAGCCGTGGCGACAGGCCGGCCCGGTGCCACGGCTCGCGGTCGGACTCGCCGGTGGGCCGCAGAAGGAAGTCCTGCGGTCCACCGGCAGGTGGTGTGGCTCGGACACACCGCTCAGGCGATGCTGATGGCCCCGGTGAGGAGCGCGAAGGCGATGTACGCGAGGGAGACAAGCACGCCCCAGCGCAGAGCGTGCTTTTGGAAGTCGCCCAGTTCCGCCTTGACGAGCCCGAGCAGGACCCACAGGGGCGCGCTGGTGGGTCCCATCATGTGCAGGATCTGGCCGATGGCGCCGGCTCGTGCGATCTCGTTGGCGGGGATGCCGTAGTGCGCGGCGGACTCGGCCAGGACGGGCACGACGCCGAACCAGTAGGCGTCGTTGGACATGAAGAAGCCGAGCGGCAGTGCGAGGATGGCGGTGAACAGCGGGATGACGTTGCCCCAGCCCTCGGGGACGATCGACAGGGCCGCGTCGGCCATGGCCTTGATCATGCCGGAGTCGGTCATGATGCCGGTGAACACGCCGGCCGCTAGGACCAGGATCATCACCGGGACCGCGTTGGCGGCCTGGCGTTTGATGAGGTCCTGCTGGTCGCCGATCTCGCGGATGTTGACCAGCAGGGCGATGACGAAGGCGACCATGAACAGCACCAAGAGGTCGGCGACCTCCGCGATGAGCAGCACCATGAGCAGCAGGGTGAGACCTGCGTTGAACCACATGCGCCAGCCGGCGTTGATCGGTTCGAACGCCTCGCCGGAGGCGATCTCCAGTTTGTAGGCGGCCAGCTTCTGGGCGTCGAGCTTGCCGCGTTCGCGCAGGCCGAGCCAGTAGGCGACGGCGATGATGGTCAGGCTGGTCAGGGCCATGGGCGCGAGCATGTGGACGAAGTACTCGGTGGCGCTCAGGTGCAGGACGCTGATGCCGCGGGTGGCGGCGCCGCCCCAGGGGGTGGTGCCGGAGATGGTGCCCAGTGCCATCGCGGCGAGCGTGGCGAGGATGAGCGGGTTGATGCCCAGGCGCCGGTAGATGGGCAGGAACGCCGAGCAGACGATCATGTAGCTGGTGGTGCCGTCCCCGTCGAGGGCGACGCACAGGGACAGTACGGCGGTGCCGACGATGATCTTGACCGGGTCGCCCTTGGTGGCGCGGATGATGGCCTGGACGATCGGCTCGAAGAGCTTGACCTCCATCATCAGGCCGAAGTAGAGGACGGCGAACAGCAGCAGGGCGGCGGTGGGCGCGACCGTGTCCAGGCCGTTCATGATCATGTCGCCGAGCTTGCCGCCCTTGCCCGCGACGACGGCGGCAGCGATCGGCGTGAGCATGATGGCGGTGAACGCGGAGAGGTATTTGCGCATCACGAGCAGCATGAAGCTGCCCAGTGTGGCGAAGCCGAGGACGGCGAGCATCGTTGCTCCTTGGGGCAGGGCTGCGGGCCGCCGGTCGAACGGCGGCGCACGACGGCGCGTGGGTCAGTGCGGGGCGGTCTGGACAACGACCGCCGGCACACACAGGGCCGTACTCGGCTCGTGTGACGGATCGGTCATGAGGACGTGCGGCTCCTGTACGGCGGCTCGGACGGGCGCACGGTCGCGGCGGGCAGGGCCCGATGAGGACGTCAGGAGTGCGCCTGACATGGCTGGGATCCCCGGCGCGGTCCGTCCGGGGAGGCGGGTGGCTTGATCCCGCCCACTTCCGGACAACCGGTTCACCGGATTGCCGGTAGGTAACTAGAATCCGGCCATCTCGTCAATACCCGAAGTGACCCGAAGTGAGGATTTCGATGGCCGAACTCGCCAGAATCACGGTCGAGCCGCGCGAGCCCCTGGCCGCCGAGGTCTCCCGCCGCCTGATCGACTACCTGATGTCCGGCGAGGTCCAGCCCGGCGACCGCATCCCCTCGGAACGACGGCTGACCGAGATGCTCGGGGTGAACCGCCCCACCGTGCGCGAGGCCATCAAGTCGCTCGGCTTCCTGGGCCTGCTGGAGATCCGCCAGTCCAGCGGCACCTACTTCCGCGGCACCGACTCCGATGTGCTCTACCGCCTCTTCGAACTGGGCCTGGTCCTGGGCGAACGGGGCGCCCGCGACATGGTGCGGGCCCGCGCCGAACTGGAGGTGATCGTCGCCGGCCTGGCCGCCCAGGCGCGTGACGAGGCCGGCGTCGAACTGCTGCGGGCCCGGCTGACGGCCATGCGGGAATGCCCGGACGAGGAGTTCCCCGAGGCGGACACCGCCTTTCACGCCGCCCTGGGTGAACTGGCCGCGAACACGGTGCTGCGGGACATGCTCAAGGGCATGCGCGCGATGATCCAGCGCGGCTGGGTGGAACGCACCGGCGCCGTCCGCTCCCGTGAGGTGGCCTACGCCGACCACGTCCCGATCTACGAGGCGGTGGCCCAGGGCGACGCAGAGGCCGCCCGGGCGGCGATGGCCCGGCACATGGACGGCGCGTCCCGCCGCCTGATGGAGGCGCTGGAGCGGCGCGAGAAGTAGCGCGCGCCGCGGGCCGCCGGGCCGCTCCCGGTGTCGCGCGGCTCTCTCCACCTTCAACCGGTTGACCGGTTTACCGGTTGGTCTTACAGTGGCGGCGCAGCGCAGCGAGAACACGCTGCCGCCCTGTCCCGGGCCCGCCCCGGCCGTCACGGAACACTCCCGTGCCAGCCGGAGAAGGCCCGCGGTCGGGACCCACGCCGGTCCCCGCCTACCGGAAGAGGAAGATCCCGGTGATCACATCCCCACCCCTGGTCGCGATGATCCACGCCGTGCCCGCCGCGCACCGCACCGCCCACGAGGCGTTCGCTCAGCAGTTTCCGCAGGCCACTGTCTGGAACGTGCTGGATGACCGCCTGCTGGCCGACGCCAACGCGGCCGGCGGGCTCACCGGCGCCCTGCGCCGGCGCATGCTCCGCCTGATCGGGCACGTGATGGACGGCGGCGCCCAGGGCCTGCTGTTGACCTGCTCCTCCTACGGCGAGGTCGTGGACACCGCCCGCGCGCTGTGGGACGTGCCCGTGCTGAAGTCCGACGAGTCGATGTTCAAGGCCGCTCTGGCCGGCCCGTACCGGCGCATCGCCGTGGTCGCCTCGGTGCCGCCCGCCGTCCCGGCCGCCGTCTCCCAGCTCCGAGCGCTCGTCCCGGCGCTGCGCCCAGGCCGTCCGGTGGACATCGTGACCGCTCTGAGCGAGGACGCCGCCGGCGCCACCGATCCCCGGACGGTTGCCCGTCACCTGGCCGAGGCCCTGCGGGCCGCCGGCGGTACTGACGCCGACGCGGTGCTGCTGGCCCAGTACTCGCTCACCCCGGCCCGCGACGCCCTGGCCGACCTGCTGGGCGTGCCGGTGCTGGACGGCGCG
>NZ_JABTYA010000035.1:0-722 GCF_013302945.1 Streptomyces sp. 8P21H-1
GCTGCCCGACCACATACCTCCATAGTTTTTCCTCTAGATCGCGTTTCTGCGGAGCTCGGGCGGAGCCCTGCTGAGACAAGGTCATCACCAACCTCCGGAGCGCCGTCACGCTGCCGGAGAACTCTTCTACCTCTCCGTCTCTCTTGCTGGATCAAGAAGGCCGAGATCATCGTCGAGCTGTACGTGTGCTGAACGCGGAGGTGCCGTCCGTTCGGTACTAGATCGTGGGACTGATCGCGGGATTGTTCGCGGGGCGGATCGAGGGACGTGAGGACGTTCCACTACATCAACCGCGTTCACTAACGCTTCTGCTGTACGATCTACAAGGGTACGTAGATCACTCATCCCCTCTCGTAGATGGACATCACCATGATAGGTCTTCGTGCGCGTAGGAAAATTTTTGTTTCCCATGCGACGTTCCCCAACAGTGGTATCAGAGCTAGGTTCATGCGTAGATGTCTTCTCGAGTAGAACACAAAAGTTTTTGTGGGCGGTGATGTGCGTTTTGCTGCCCTCCTTAGTCTTTTCTTGATTCCGCGGTATTGTTGGATTGAAGCGGCTTGGACCGACATTACTCGTACGCTTACGAGAGACTGGTTTCATCGTTACGAGTAACCCCCTTTGCTCAAAGATGACTGGCAAGTGTCGGTTTCTCCAACTTTAGTTGAATCGGATTTGACCGAGGAGGTCCTTGGATGAGGTTAAATAGCAACTCATATATC
>NZ_JABTYA010000036.1:0-1249 GCF_013302945.1 Streptomyces sp. 8P21H-1
CCGGCGCCAGCCGCAGCACATGGCGGGCGCCCACGAACCAGGTGGGATGCCCGCCGTTCCCGCCGGCGGGCGTGATCCGGGCCCCGCCGCCGTCCGGGAGCAGGGAGCGGACGAGGCGTCGTACGGTGTCCGCGGTGGGTGTCGCTGTCTGGGTCATGGTCGCGCCGTCCGCCGTGGGGGTCCGGGGTGCGGGTTCTGCCGGGAGGGCTCAGTCCACGACGGCCATCTCCCGGGGGGTCCTGTTGAGGCGGCGTCCGCCGTCCTCGGTGACCGTCACGATGTCCTCGATGCGCACCCCGAAGCGGCCCGGCAGGTAGACGCCGGGTTCCACGGAGAAGCACATCCCGGGCACCAGGGGCTGTTCCTCGCCCTCGATCATGTACGGCGGCTCATGGGTGGTGACGCCGATGCCGTGCCCGGTGCGGTGGATGAAGCGGTCGCCGTAGCCGGCCCCGGTGATGTACGCGCGGGCCACCCGGTCGATCTCCTGGCAGGCGACGCCGGGCCGCACGGCCTCGCAGGCCGCCTGCTGCGCGGCGCGCACGACGTCGTGGACCCGCTGCTCCTCGGCGGTCGGCTCGCCGACGTGCACCGTGCGGGAGGTGTCGGAGCCGTAGCCGTGCTTCAGCCCGCCGAAGTCGAGGACGACCGTGTCACCGTGCTCGATGACGCGCTCCCCCGCCTCGTGGTGCGGGTCGGCGCCGTTGGGGCCCGAGCCGACGACCGTGAAGTCCACCTGCTCGTGTCCGGACCGGCGCAGCAGCTCGGCGAGGTCGCGGGCGACGTCCGACTCGCGGCGGCCCGCGAAGGGGACCTTCAGGATCTCCCCGTACGCCTCGTCGGCGGCGGCGCCGGCCGCCGCCAGCCGCTCCAGTTCGGCCGCGTCCTTGACGGCCCGGAGCATCGGCAGTGCCTCGGTGAGGGAGACGTACGAGGTGCCGGGCAGCTGTTTCTGCAGGCCCAGCAGGTGCAGCGCCCAGGTGTTGTCGCTGACGCCGAAGCGTCCCGAGGCGTCGAGGAGCGGGGCCGTCGCGGCGTACGGGTCCGTGCCGTCGGTCCAGTCGCGCAGGGTCAGGGCGGGCGCGCCGACGGCCTTCGCGGCGTCCGGGGCCTCCAGGGTGGGCACGACGAGCACGGGGTCCCGGCCGGCGGCGAGCACCAGGAGGGTGAGCCGCTCGGTGGCCGCGGGGGGCGTGTAGCCGGTGAGCCACACGAGGTCGGGGCCGGGCGCCACCAGCACTCCGGCGAG
>NZ_JABTYA010000037.1:0-3739 GCF_013302945.1 Streptomyces sp. 8P21H-1
GGCCGGACCCCTCCGACGCGGTTCGCCGTGCCCGGCCGGATCGCCGTGAACAACCGTGCCGCGGCCACCTGGCAGCGCGCCGTCCTCACCGACATCCGCCGGGAGACTGCGCGCGCGGCGACCTTCCGGTTCGCCGTGCCGCGCTGGGCGGGCCATCTGCCCGGCCAGCACCTGATGCTCCGGCTGCGCGCGCCGGACGGCTACGTCGCCCAGCGGCACTATTCGATCGCGTCGCCCCCCGACGACCTCGGACACGTCGAGCTCACCCTCGACCACGTCGACGGCGGTGAGGTGTCCGGCTGGTTCCACACGGTCGCGAAGCCCGGTGACGAGGTCGAGCTGCGCGGACCGCTCAGCGGTTTCTTCGCCTGGCCCGGCGACCGGCCCGCCCTGCTCCTCGGCGCCGGGTCCGGTGTCGTACCGCTGATGTCGATGGTCCGTCACCACCGTGCGCGGAACCTGACGGTGCCGCTGCGGCTGCTCGTGTCCGCGCGCGGCCCCGAGGAGCTGATCTACGCGTCCGAGTACGGCGCCGAGACCACCGCGGTGTTCACCCGCGACGCCCCGCCGGGGGTGCCCGTGGGCCGTGTGTCGGCCGCGCAGGTGGAGCGGCTCCTGGCCGACGGGCCGGACGGCGGCTGGGAGGCGTACGTGTGCGGCTCGAACGGGTTCGCCGAGCACGCGTCACGGCTGCTGGTGGACGCGGGCCAGCCGGTGGACCGCATCCGGATCGAACGCTTCGGCTGACCGCTGACCGCTGACCGCTGATCGGCGGCCGCTGACCGGCGGTCGGCGACCGGTCCGGAACCCGCGGGTTCCGGACCGGAGTGGCGCCGCCGTCAGCCGGACCAGGTCCAGTCGGCGACCTCGGGCAGGTCGGTGCCGTGTTCGCGGATCCAGCTCTCGTGGCGGGTCCGCACGTCGGCCATCCGCTGCCGTACGGCGGCGGCGCGCACGGCCAGACCCGGGACGCGGTCGATGACGTCCATGACGAGGCGGTACCGGTCGAGGTCGTTGCGCACGACCATGTCGAACGGGGTCGTGGTGGTGCCCGACTCCCGGTAGCCGCGCACATGGAGGTTGCCGTGGCCGGTGCGCCGGTAGGCCAGCCGGTGGATCAGCCAGGGGTAGCCGTGGTAGGCGAAGATCACCGGCTTGTCCGCGGTGAAGAGGGCGTCGTACTCGGAGTCGGCCATGCCGTCCGGGTGTTCGCCCCGCGGCATCAGCCGGGCGATGTCGACGACGTTGACGACCCGCACGGCCAGGTCGGGCAGATGGGTGCGCAGCAGTGCGGCAGCGGCGATGACCTCCTGGGTGGGCACGTCGCCGGCGCAGGCCAGCACCACGTCCGGTTCGCGTTCCCCGTCCTCCGTCCCGGCCCACTCCCAGATGCCCGCGCCACGGGCGCAGTGGGCGCGGGCCTGCTCCATGGACAGCCAGTCGAAGCAGGGCTGCTTGCCGGCGACGATCACGTTCACGTGGTCGCGGCTGCGCAGGGCCCGGTCCGCGACCGCCAGCAGCGTGTTGGCGTCCGGCGGCAGGTAGGCCCGTACGACCTGCGGGCTCTTGTTGAGGACGTGGTCGACGAAGCCCGGGTCCTGGTGCGAGAAGCCGTTGTGGTCCTGGCGCCAGACGTGCGAGGTGAGCAGGTAGTTGAGGGAGGCCAGCGGTGCCCGCCACGGCAGTTCCCGCGCGGTCTTGAGCCACTTGATGTGCTGGTTGACCATGGAGTCGACGATGTGCACGAACGCCTCGTACGACGAGAACAGCCCGTGCCGTCCGGTGAGGAGGTAGCCCTCCAGCCAGCCCTGGCAGAGGTGTTCGGACAGGACCTCCAGTACGCGGCCGTCGCGGACGAGGTGCTCGTCGGTGTCCTTGATCTCGGCCTGCCATGCCTTGCCCGTGGCCCCGTACAGCGCGCCGAGCCGGTTCGACTCGGTCTCGTCCGGGCCCACGACCCGGAAGTTGCGCCGCTCCGCCGTGTCGGCCATGATCCGGGCCAGCAGGTCGCCGAGGATCCGGGTGGGCTCGTGCATGCTCGCGCCGGGCTTGTCCACGGGGACGGCGAAGTCCTCCAGGCGGGGCATCGGCAGGGCGTTCAGCAGCAGACCGCCGTTGGTGTGCGGGTTCGCGCCGAGCCGGCGGGGGCCTTCGGGCACGCAGTCGAGGACCAGATCGGTGGGGCGGCCCTCGGCGTCGAAGAGTTCCTCGGGGCGGTACGAGCGCAGCCAGTCCTCCAGTTGCCGCAGGTGCTCGGGGTTGTCCCGGACACCGGACAGCGGGACCTGGTGGGAGCGCCACGTCCCCTCGACCGGGTCGCCGTCCACCTCGGCGGGGCCGGTCCAGCCCTTGGGCGTGCGCAGGACGACGACGGGCCAGCGGGGGCGTTCGTACGTCCCGGTCCGGCCCTTCCCGCCGGTGCGGGCCTCCCGCTGGATACGGGCGATGCGGTCCAGCGCCAGGTCCATCGCCCGGGCCAGTTCCCGGTGCACGCGGCGGGGGTCGTCGCCGGACACGTGGAGGGGCTCGTGGCCGTAGCCGCGCAGGAGGTCGTCGAGTTCGGCGCGCGGCAGCCGGGCGAGCACGGTGGGGTTGGCGATCTTGTAGCCGTTGAGGTGCAGGACCGGCAGGACGGCGCCGTCGTGGACCGGGTCGAGGAACTTGTTGGAGTGCCAGGAACCGGCGAGCGGTCCCGTCTCGGCCTCGCCGTCCCCGATCACGCAGGTGACCAGCAGGTCCGGGTTGTCGAAGGCCGCGCCGTACGCGTGGGCGAGCGAGTAGCCCAGCTCGCCGCCCTCGTGGAGGGAGCCCGGGGTCTCGGGGGCGACGTGGCTGGGGACCCCGCCGGGAAAGGAGAACTGCCGGAAGAGGCGCTCCATGCCGGCGGCGTCCCGGGTGATGTCCGGGTACGTCTGCGTGTAGCTGCCCTCCAGCCAGGAGTTGGCGAGGACGGCGGGGCCGCCGTGGCCGGGTCCCCACACGCAGATCGCGTCGAGGTCGCGCTCGGCGACGACCCGGTTGAGGTGGGTGTGCACCAGGTTGAGTCCGGGCGAGGTGCCCCAGTGGCCGAGCAGCCGGGGCTTGATGTGCTCGGGCCGCAAGGGCTCGGTCAGCAGCGGGTTGCCGAGCAGGTAGATCTGACCGACGGCCAGGTAGTTCGCGGCGCGCCAGTGTGCGTCGAGCGCTGCCGTGCGGTCCTTGGCCATGGGGAGGACTCCTGTTCCGATTCCGAGGGGTTCCGGGGATTCCGAGGGGATGAGGACACGGGTTCCACACGGGGCGCCGATCAGTCGTCGCGGCACGCGTACGCCGGTCGTGCGGGGTCGTGCGGGCGGCCCGTGCGGGGTCGTGACGACGCTCGCACCGCAAGCCTTTCGGACGGAAGTGGCGAACCGGCCCCCGAAGGGGTCCGTTCGGCCTCCGCGGGGCACACGGACGGCGTACGACCGTGAGGACGCGGGCGGAAGAGGGGCCGGGCGGCCGGCGGCGCGGCCCAGGGGCGGCGCGGGACGGTCGTGAGGGGCGAGGGAGGCAGGACATGCGCACGCGGGAGAAGCGGACACGGCAGCAGCTGGTGCGGAAGCAGCGGCACAATCCGCTGCGCCGCCGCTCGGACGTGGTGGAGGCGTGGACCGCCCTGGTCGTCGCGGTGCTGCTGTGCGCGGGCGCGCCGCTGGCCGGGCTCGGCGTGGGCTGGTGGGCGTACGACGGGGCGCGCGACACCGCGGCCGTGCAGCGG
>NZ_JABTYA010000038.1:0-370 GCF_013302945.1 Streptomyces sp. 8P21H-1
TAGTCAATAGATGATCATGGTTTCCTGATCATGGGCATTAGATGTCATTGATAACGGGATCACATCATTGGGAGAATGATGTGATGGACAAGACCCAATCCTAAGCCTAGCACTAGATCGTATTGTTCGTATGCTAATGCTTTTCTAATGTGAAGTATCTTTTCCTTCGACCGTGAGATTGTGCAACTCCCGGATACCGTAGGAGTGCTTTGGGTGTATCAAACGTCACAACGTAACTGGGTGACTATAAAGGTGCACTACGGGTACCTCCGAAAGTGTCTGTTGGGTTGGTACGAATCGAGATCGGGATTTGTCACTCCGTGTGACGGAGAGGTATCTCTGGGCCCACTCGGTAGAACATCATCATGAG
>NZ_JABTYA010000038.1:409-605 GCF_013302945.1 Streptomyces sp. 8P21H-1
CATGAGCTCAATGTGACTAAGGAGTTAGTCACACGATGACGTGCTACGGAACGAGTAAAGAGACTTACCGATAACGAGATTGAACAAGGTATAGGTATACCGACGATCGAATCTCGGGCAAGTTCTATACCGACAGACAAAGGGAATTGTATACGGGATTGATTGAATCCTTGACATCGTGGTTCATCCGATGAGA
>NZ_JABTYA010000039.1:0-974 GCF_013302945.1 Streptomyces sp. 8P21H-1
CCGGGCGGTACGGGGCCGCCGCCCTGCGCGGGAACCTCCCCGGCCGGCGAACCGCCGAGTCGTGCGTCCGGTGCGGGCCGTGAGGGCTGGTCGCGCCGTTCCCCGCGCCCCTGAAGGGGCCCAGGCGGTACGGGGCCGCCGCCCTGCGCGGGAACCTCCCCTGCCGGCGAACCGCCGAGTCGTGCGTCCGGTGCGGGTGTTTCCAGGGTGTTCGTCGCCGAGGCGAACCTGTCGTCCAGGGAGTCGGACGCGGGCGCCGGCCCGGTGTCCTCCGTGGCTTCGTCGTACAGCTGCCCCCACCAGTCGTCCTGACGACCGGTCGGCCTCTCCCCCTGCTGGCTCATCCCCTAATTGTCACCGTGAAGGCCGGATGGAAACGGGGCATCGGGAAAAACCGGCCGCGGGCGCGGGGGCGGGCCGCGGCACGGGACCGCCGGGCGATCCCACCCCCCACGGGAGAACCGCCCGGCGGCGGCGGTGTGACCCGGCTCCGGTCGGGAACCGGGGCTCGCGTCACGCTCTGGGCGACCGGTTCCCCGGCGGTGCGCGGGGCACCGGTCCGTACGGCCCCGAGTGCGGCCTGCTCGGCCGGGGCCGTGCCGTGATCCGATCCCGGGGCGGGTTCCACCAGCGGTCCCGTTCATCCGCCCCGGCGCCGTTCTCCTTGTCATTGGCCGGTCTTCACCGGTTCTCGCCGGTCCCCGCCGGTCTTCGGCGCTCCCCGCCCGTCCCCATCGCCCTGGCAGACCCCCGGACCGTGCGGCGATGATGTGCCGGGGCGGTTCTGCGCCGTGGCCGTTTTCCGCCACGGGCCGGTCTTCGGGAAGGGTGTCGCCGCATGCTGGGAGCGACGGGTCTGGCCGCGCTGGGGCTGGACGACGCACACGAGTCGGCGTACCGCGCGCTGGTGTCCGCGGGCGCCGCCGACGTGCCCGACCTCGCGCGGCGGCTCGCCCGCGCGGAGCCCGAGACCG
>NZ_JABTYA010000040.1:0-595 GCF_013302945.1 Streptomyces sp. 8P21H-1
CGCGACGGGAGCGGCGATCCGGGCGCCCAGCGCGGTGAGGACGTCCAGGACGCGGTCGCGCAGCAGGCCGCCGGTGCCGTTGCCGGGGAAGCGGGCGACCGCCGCGGGCCAGCCGGCCGGCAGGAACGGCCCGGAGAGGTCGGTCAGGACGGTGACCCGTTCCGGGAGCATCTCGGCGGGGCTGAGCAGCACGGTGTCCTGCTGCCCGTGCAGCGTGTCGCGCCAGGTCTCGTCGCTGACCACGTGCAGGTCCTCGCCCGCGGCGGCCTCGATCGTCTCGTGGAGCACCTCGGGCGGGACGACGGTGGCGGTGGGGTCGTCGGCCACGGACAGCACGAGCAACCGGGGGTCGCCGCCCTCGGCGCGCACCCGGCGCACGGTCTCCAGGAGGGCGTAGGGGTCCGGGACCCCGCCGCACTCGGCGGGCGTCGCCACGGGGAAGACGGAGCTGCCCAGCAGCCGGGCCTGCGGGGCCCACCAGGCCGCGCAGGGACGTGGCACCAGTACGTCACCGCCGACCGCGGCCGTCAGGGCCAGGAGCAGGGTGGGGGCGCCGGGGGCCGCGACGATCCGGTCACGGCCTGCCCGCAGGCCG
>NZ_JABTYA010000005.1:0-2791 GCF_013302945.1 Streptomyces sp. 8P21H-1
GACGCCGGCCGGCGTCCCCGGGCCGGTCGTGCCGGTCGCCGGCTCCAACCGGTCCCGCCGGCGCAGGCACCCTGGTAGCGTTGGCCCTTTGACGGGTATAAGACTCTGTGGACTCCGACCGGTGAGGACCCAGGAATCATGGACATCCCCGGTAACAAGCGACTGGCCGCGGCCGTCGTGATGCGCAAGGGCCTGATCCTCCTGGTGCGCCGCAGTGAGACCGAGCGGTTCCTGCCCCGGGTGTGGGGCGTGCCCTGCGGAAAGCTGGAGCCCGGCGAACGTCCCGAGGACGGCGTGCTGCGGGAGCTCAAGGAGGAGACCGGGCTGCTCGGCGAGGTCGTCCGGAAGGTCGGCGAATCGTCCTTCATGAGCGAGTACCGCGGGCAGGAGATCAAGAACTGGCAGGAGAACTTCCTGGTCAGGCCGCTCTCCTCACAGATCACCCTCCCCGAGCCGGACCAGGCCCACCGCTGGCTGAGCCCCGCCGAACTGCACACCGTCGACATCGACGCGTACAACCTGGACATCGTGCGCCAGGCCCTCGACGCGTCGTTCGACCTCAGCGCCCGGTAAGAGGCGCGTTCCGCGCCGTGAGGCCCGTGAGCCGCACGAGTCGTACCCTGACGGCATGCGCACCCGCCCCACCCTGAGCTGGACCCCCGCCGAAGACCTGCCCGCGGGCACCACGGACCCGGGACCGGTCGTCGACGCGCTGGGCGCCGGCGGTGTGCTGGTGCTGAGCGGGGCGGGCCTGTCCACGGAGTCGGGCATCCCCGACTACCGGGGCGAGGGCGGGAGTCTGAGCCGGCACACCCCGATGACCTACCAGGACTTCACCGCCGACGCCCGGCACCGGCGCCGTTACTGGGCGCGCAGCCACCTGGGCTGGCGCACCTTCGGCCGGGCCCGCCCCAACACCGGGCACCGCGCGGTGGTCGCGTTCGAACGGCACGGCCTGCTCTCGGGGGTGATCACCCAGAACGTCGACGGCCTGCACCAGGCCGCCGGCAGCGACGGCGTGGTGGAACTCCACGGCAACCTGGGACGGGTCGTCTGCCTCTCCTGCGGTGCCGTCAGCACCCGCCGCGAACTCGCCGAGCGGCTGGCGGAGGCCAACGCGGACTTCCGGCCGGTGGCCGCCGCGATCAACCCGGACGGCGACGCCGACCTCACCGACGAACAGGTCGGCGACTTCCGCGTGGTGTCCTGCGCGGTCTGCGACGGCGTCCTCAAACCGGACGTGGTCTTCTTCGGCGAGGCCGTTCCGCCGCAACGGGTGGAGCACTGCCGCGCGCTGGTCCGCGAGGCGTCCTCGCTGCTGGTCCTCGGCTCGTCCCTCACGGTGATGTCCGGGCTGCGGTTCGTCCGCGAGGCGGCCCGGGCCGGGAAGCCGGTACTGATCGTCAACCGCGATGTGACCCGGGGCGACCAGTACGCCCGCACCCGGGTCGCGCTCCCGCTGGGAACGACCCTCGCCACCGTCTGCGACCGGCTGGGCCTCCCCGCCGCCGCGCTCCAGGAGGAGGGGCAGGACCTCACGAACTCCTGAGCAGCTCAGCCAGCGCGTGCAGTTCGCCCAGGTAGTCCGCCGTCTCCAGCGGCACCTTCGGTACGGCCCCCGGGTGGGGCCCCGCCGCCGTGAACACGTCGGTGTGCCGGCGCCGGCCGCCGCCCGTCTCCAGGAAGAGCGTCACCGTCGGCTCCGCCGTGTCGCACCACGCCCGGTGCAGGGTGTGCGCGGGCAGGGCGTAGGTGCTGCCCGCCGCGTACTCCGCGACCTGGGTGAGCTGCAGCCGGGCCGGGCCCGCCGGCTCCAGCAGCCAGTCGGCCGAACCGTCCGCCAGGGACTCCTGGTAGCGGTCCGCCTCGATCCCGCCGTCTCCGCGGGGCGCGTACAGCTCCATCGCGAGCCGTCCCCGTACGACACAGGAGGCGAGGGGGGAGCGGTGGTTGTGGATGTCCTCCTTGCCGATCGAGCCCCGCCCGGGATGCCACACGTGGGCGCGCAGCATGTGGTGCGGACCGCCGTCGACGAGCAGCAGCTTGTCGAAGCCGAGGACATGGCGGTACGAGAGCCGGGCGCAGCCGTCCGGATCCCCCTCGCCGGACGCCAGTTCGGCGACCAGCTCCAGCAGCCGGCCGGCGGAACCCAGTTCGGCGACGACCGAGCGGGCCGCCGGGAGCTGCTCGTGCTCGGGCAGCCCGCCGTCCAGTGTGCCGGCCAGCAACCGCCGCGTCGCCAGGACCTGTCGGCCACCCATGCACGTTCCTCCCGGCTCAGCCGTTCGGTCGATCGGCCGCCGGGCGGTCGGCCGACGGTCGGTACCTCCACAGGGCATGCGCCCGCAGCGCCGAAAGGCCCTGGTAGGTCATCCACATGGGACGGCGCAGCTCACTGGTGTCGTCACGCATCCAGGTCCATATGCCGTCCGTCTGCCCGGCCCACACGGCGCTCGCCGCGCCGTCCAGCAGCTCGCGCCACTCGTCCTCGACGCCGTCCTCGCGCGCGACGGCGCGGGCGCCGGGGGTGAGCAGGGCACGGACCAGCCAGGAGGCGGTGAAGTGGCGCACGTTCAGGACCTCGTGGCGGGACGGGTCGTCGGTACGGGGCCTGCGTATCTCCTCGCGGAGGTTGGACAGGTCGAGGCAGCTGTCGTGCGGGGCGTCCGGACAGGCCAGCAGCCAGCGCACACCGTCCTCGCGGGCCGTGCGCGCGTTGCCGCTCTCGCCGCCCAGGACGCGCGCCGCCCGGTCGAGCGCCACCACCGCCTGGGCGGTGTGCAGCGGGGAC
>NZ_JABTYA010000041.1:0-999 GCF_013302945.1 Streptomyces sp. 8P21H-1
TGATCCACCGGGCACCCATACTCATGGGATGACCGCGTTCGTCCCTGCCGGGTGCGCCGGGTGCGCCGGGTGCGCCGGGTGGCTCGAACGCGGTCATCCCATGAGTATGGGTGCCCGGTGGATCATTTCCACCCCCGCGCACAGCATGTGGACGGGGGTGGTGACGGGGCCGTACGGGAAGGCCGTGCCGGAAGGCCCCCGGCCCCGGGGTTCACAGGGTCCGCAGGAGCACCGCCGGCTGTTCCACGCAGTCCGCCACATACCGCAGGAAACCGCCCGCCGTACCGCCGTCGCACACCCGGTGGTCGAAGGTGAGCGAGAGCTGCACGACCTGCCGCACCGCCAGTTCGCCCCGGTGCACCCAGGGTTTGGGGACGATCCGGCCGACGCCGAGCATGGCCGCCTCGGGGTGGTTGATGATCGGCGTGGAGCCGTCCACGCCGAACACCCCGTAGTTGTTCAGCGTGAAGGTCCCGCCGGTGAGGTCCGCCGGGGTGAGCGTCCCGGTCCGGGCCGCCTCGGTGAGCCGGGCGAACTCCGCGCTCAGCGACTCCGCGTCCCGCTCGTGCGCGCCCTTCACCACCGGTACGACGAGCCCGCGCTCGGTCTGCGCGGCGAACCCGAGGTGCACCTCGTCCAGCCGTACGACCTCGCGGGCGTCCGTGTCGACCGTCGAGTTGAGTTCGGGGTGGCGGGCCAGCGCGGCGGTGCAGATCCGGGCGAGGAGCGCGATGAGGGAGATCCTCGGCCCGCCCGCCTCGTTCATCCGGCGGCGTGCCTCCATCAGTTCGGTCGCGTCGGCGTCCACCCAGCAGGTCGCGTCGGGGATCTCGCGACGGCTGCGGGAGAGCTTGTCGGCGACGGCACCGCGGACGCCCTTGAGGGGGACGCGGGTGCCGGACGCGCGGGTGGCCGCCGGGCCGGCGGCCGGCGTGCCGGCCCGCACGGCATGTTCCACGTCCGCACGCATGATCAGGCCCTCGGGTCCCGAACCCGTCA
>NZ_JABTYA010000042.1:0-126 GCF_013302945.1 Streptomyces sp. 8P21H-1
GGACCGGTCCGCCGGGTTCGCGCGGCCCGCCCGGCGGGCCGCGCCGCCCGGTCGCGTCCCGGAAGCGTGTTCCGGTCTGCCCGGACTCAGGCGTCCGAAGTCGGGTGTCCGGGCTCAGGCGTCCGA
>NZ_JABTYA010000042.1:154-581 GCF_013302945.1 Streptomyces sp. 8P21H-1
GTCAGACGTCCGGAGTCAGGCGCCCGGACTCGGGTGTCCGGGGTCGGGTGTCCGGGCTCGGGTGTCCGGGGTCGGGTGTCCGGGCTCAGGCGGTCTTGCTCAGACGCCCGTACCCGCGCCGCGACCCGGCACGGGTACGGCGACGGGCACCGGTACCGGCACCGCCGCCGGTGACGGGCGGCGCATCAGATAGGCCGCCCCCGCCCCCGCTCCGAACAGCGCCACCAGCGAGATGCCCGAGGCCAGCCAGCTCGCGCCCAGCCACTGGCCGCCGAAGTAGCCGAGGGCCACGCTGTACGCCGCCCACGCGAGGCCCGCCAGGATCGACCAGGGCAGGAACTCGCGGACGCGCCGGTGCGCGGCGCCCGCGGCGAGCGAGACGATCGAGCGGCCGGCGGGTGCGAAGCGGGCCAGGACGACCAGGGCG
>NZ_JABTYA010000043.1:0-355 GCF_013302945.1 Streptomyces sp. 8P21H-1
CGCCTCACGTAAGCGAGCGCCTCGGGCGCGCCGACCAGTCGGTCCATGCCGGCGTCCTCCCATTCGACGCTCGTGGGCCCGTCGTACCCGATCGCGTTCAGGGCCCGGAAGAACGGCTCCCAGGGAACGGCGCCATGTCCCGTCGACACGAACGTCCACCCACGACGGGGGTTCGCCCAGGGCAAGTGGGATCCGAGGACGCCGTTGCGGCCGTCGAGATTCGTGATCGACTCCTTGACGTGCACGTGCGTGACGTGCTCGGCGAAGTCGAGCACGAATGCCACGGGATCGATCCGCTGCCACACGAAGTGCGACGGGTCCACGTTGAAGCCGAAGGCCGATCGATGCCCGATCG
>NZ_JABTYA010000044.1:0-3450 GCF_013302945.1 Streptomyces sp. 8P21H-1
CTGCGCCGCCGCTTCCGGATCCGGCTGAGCATTCCGCTGGCGGTCGCCGCCCTGCCGCTGCTCGCCGTGCCCCTCCTGACGGCCGACGCGCTGCTCGCGCAGCGCGCCCAGGCACGGTCCGCGCCGCTGGCCGACGCGCTCGCCGAGCGGACCTCGCCGGAGACGGAGACGATCGCCGAGGAGCGCCCCTTCGACGGCCCCGACCCGCGGGCCGTCGGGGTGCTGGAGTCCCGCATCGACGGGACGCTCTCCGACGGGCGGCTTCCGTTCCTGGACGGGGCCGCCCCCTTCGTCCTGCCCGTGGGACTGGCCGGTGCCGGTCTCGTCGGGGGCGCGCTGCACGCGTACCGCCGTGAGTACCTCGTGGTCGCCCGCCCGGGAGCCGTCGCGTGACCCCGCCGACGGGCCGTCGCCCGGTCCGGGGCGCGGTCCGGCGTGCTGTCCGGCGTGCGGCCTTTCGCACGGCCCGCCCCCTGCGGGTCCTGCTGGCCGCGTGCCTGCTCGTCCTGGTGCCCGGCTGCGCGTCGGACGAGCCCGACCCGCTCGTCGTCCTGGGTCCGTGGACCGGCCCGGAGGGCGAGGCGTTCGAAGCCGCGCTCCAGCGGCTCGACGACGGGACCGGGCGGACGTACGCCTACGAGGGCACCCGCTCGCTGCGCGAGACCCTCGTCTCGCAGCTGGAGGCGGACACCCCGCCGGACGTGGCGGTCCTCAACAGCATCGGCGAACTCACCGAGTACGCCCGCCGCGGCAGGCTCAGGCCGATAGCCGAGCGGACCACCGAACGCGCCTTCCTCCCGTGGGCGCCGACCCTGCTGGTGGACGGCAGGCGCCGCACCTACTGGGTGCCGCTGAAGGTCGACCTGAAGAGTCTGGTGTGGAGCAAGGAGGGCACGTCGAGCGACGATCCGTCCTGGTGCGTGGGGCTCGCCTCGCAGGCCACCTCGGGCTGGCCCGGCACGGACTGGATCGAGGACATCCTGCTCCACCAGGCGGGCCCCGCCCGTTACGAGGAGTGGGCCACCAGCCGGCTCAGCTGGCGCGATCCGGACGTCGTACGGGCCTGGACCACCTGGGCGCGGCTGCTCGCCGGCCGCTCCGAGAAATCCGTCGAGCAGTCCCTGACCACGTCGTACGAGGGGACGGCCGGGCCGGCCGGGCCCCGCGGGCTGCTGAACTCCCCCGGCTTCGACTGCACGCACGAGCACCAGAGCGCCTTCATCCGGTACGTGTACGCGGGCGACGACATCCGGGTGGAGCCCTCGGCGCGGTTCCTGGACGGGCGGGCCGAGCACCGGGACGCGTTCGAGGTCTCCGGTGACATGGCCGCCGTCTTCAGCGACGACCCGGCGGCGCAGGAGCTGGTCGAACGGCTGTCGGGTCCGGCCGGGCGGGAGCGCTGGCGGGCCGAGGCGGACCCGGCGGTGCGCCCGCTGTTCCCGAACGGCACGGGGCTGCCGCCCACGGAGCCCGCGAGCGCCGTCGAGCAGGAGATCGACGCCCTGCTCCACTCGACCGCCCGCACGCTGTGCTTCGACGCCTCGGACGTGATGCCGCCCGAGCTGCGGGACGCCTTCCACCGGGCGGTGCTGGAGTTCTTCCGCGATCCCGCACGGAAGCACCTCGCGTCGCTGCTGGAGCAGCTGGAGGCCGTGCGGGTCCAGGTGGACGAGGAGTCGGACGACACCCGCTCGTTCCGGCCGCCCGAGGACGTCTGCGCCGGTCCGGGCGGCTGAGGAGGCCCGCGGCCGTCGCCGGCCGGCTCCCGGTGCGGAGGAGCCGGCCGGGGAGCCCGCTCCCGTCAGGAGCTGGGGCACTCCTTCCAGGCCAGCTGGTAGATGGTGCTGATGTCACCGTCCGTCGAGTCCATGGTCATGAAACTGGTGCTGCTGGGAGCCGAGGTGCCGGCGTTGACGCGGAGCTCGGTGTTGATGTTGAAGTTCCGCTGGACACCGCAGGGTGCCCAGACCAGCTGCGCCCACTCCGTCGTGTCCGTGGCCTGCCAGTTGTCATTGAAGGGGCCCTTGAAGGAGTGCGTGATGGCGGCCGTGTTCGACGAGCCCTGGAAGTAGTACGAGGCCTTCTCGGTGCTGCTGGCTCCCGACTGGAGCGAGGCGAAGCCGCGGTAGTCCGCGCTGGCGATGGCGTACGTGAAGCCCCCCGGCACGGCGACGATCAGGTTGAGCTGGCAGTTCCTGCGGAACGCGGTGGGGTCGGAGTTGCCTCCGACCTGGGCGAGGTAGTCGCTGTACGTCACCGTGAAGGCGGTGTTGTCCGGGGAGACGGCGACGGCGGCGGTGCCCTGCGGGCAGCCGGAGCCGTTCACCGTGGCGACCTTGATGACGATCTTGTCCGGGGGCGGGTCGACGATCCCCGTGGACGGGTCGTGCGCGGGCAGTGCGGTGGCGAACAGAGCGGCGATCGCGCCGCTCAGAAGCAGCCCACCAGTCATGGTGTTCCCATCCGTTGTGTCGGTGTTCCGTCGGCGGGGACCGTGTCCCGCCGCGGAATGGGGGGTGCGGCTTTCGCGCGTGCGGCCTGCACGAACTGCGCGGCGTGCGCGGAGAGCCGTCGCGGACCTGGTGCGTGGAAGGTGCACATGGAGCGGGGAAAGTCATGCGCATGTCAATCAATCAACCACACGCGCACGGGGACCCGGCCGCTGTGAAGGAGCTGTGAAGGCCGGGGGCGATCGCATCGTACGTACCCCGGAGCGGACCGGCCAGGTCGAACTCCAGCCATTCGCAGGCCACTTCTGCGCCACCTGCGAGCCGGACCCGCGCCGGCCGGGCCCGGCCTCCCGCCCGGCGGCGGTCAGCCCTCGAACTCCGTGAGGTCGATGGCGTACAGCCGCAGCTCGTGCCCGTGCACCGGGTCCTGTGCGGTGCCCTCCGCCCGCAGGCCGAGCTTGTCCAGCACGTTCGCGGAGGCGGTGTCGCCCGGCCGGGCGGCGGCCACCACCCGGTCGATGCCGCGGTCCTGGAGGGCGAACTCGAGCGCGGCGTGGGCGGCCTCCGAGGCGTACCCCTGCCCCCAGTGGACACGCCCGAGCCGCCAGCCGATCGCGATCCGGTCGGCGAGCTCGGGCGGTGAACCGGCGACGTACAGGCCGACCGCTCCGGCGAGCTCCCCGGAGCCGAGCAGTTCGACGGCGAAGATCCCGAACCCCTCCTCGTCCCACTCCTCCTCCCACGCCTCGATGTCCTCGGCGGTCTCCTCCAAGGAACGCGGACGCCCGTCGCCGATCCACTGCATCACGGTCGGATCGGCCTGGATCTCGGAGAGCGGTACGAGGTCGTCGTCCTGCCAGCGGCGCAGGAGCAGGCGGGGGGTACGGATGTCGTTCATGCCCCCATCCTGTCGACCGGGCGCGCGAGGACGAAATCGACGGGCCCGGGACCCGCCCCCGCGAGGGGGCGCGGGCAGCCGCGCGCCCGGCCCACGACGACC